>NZ_JBKIWN010000025.1:0-85895 GCF_058146165.1 Streptomyces sp. AM25
CCCCCGAACCGATCTCCAACTGAAGGGCTAGGGCCGCCGCCGTACATGCACGAAGCGTCCCAGGACCCAGCCGATCACCAGCATGGCGACCAGCGTCAGCCACAGCGGCGCGGACACCTCCGGGACGATGAGGCGGATCGTGATGCGCCGGGTGTTCTCCAGCACGAAGACGAGCAGCAGGACCAGGACGGCGAGCACCACGACCCTGGAGGGCGTCAGCGCGTCACGGACGCGGCTTGCCAGGCTCATGCCTCCACCATCTCAGCGGCCCGTGGGCACCGCCACCGCGATGGCCGCCGCATGACCCTGACCTGCGTCGACGTCCGTGAGCACCCAGCCGGGCGGCGAGGCCGGGACCTCGCCGGAACCGACGTAGGTGACGGCCGGGCTCTCGGAGAGGCCCGTGCCGGTCCCCTTGAGATAGGCCTCCTTGCGGGTCCAGCAGCGCGCGAAGGCCGGCGGGCGGACGCGGTCCGGGAGGGCGTCGAGCTCCGCGACCTCGCGGGGGTGGAGCATGCGGGACACCTCTGTCACGACGGACAGGGGTTGCTCGACCTCGACGTCGGCGCCGACCGGGGTGTCGGCGAAGGCGAGGAGGGCGAGGTCGCCGGAGTGGGAGAGGTTGAAGTGGAACGGCGCCCCGGCGACGGCCGGGCGGCCGTGGGGGCCGCCGCAGCCGGGGCACGGTTCGCGGCTGAGCCGGACCCCTGCGGGGGGCTCACCGAGGTATGCGCCCAGGAGGCGGCGCAGGGCCAAGTGGGAGGCGGCGTAGCGGTTGCGGTGGATGTCGTGGACGAACGCCCTTGCGCGTTCGCGCTCTTCGGGGTCGAGGACCGGGTCGTATTCCGCTGCCGTCGGTGTCGGGTGCTCCGCGATGCGGAGCAGCCAGACGTGCGGCGGGCCGCCGCGGGCCCACCCTGACGGGAAGGGGTCGTGGCCGAGGATGCGGGGCCGTATCACCATGTGGATCACCCTACCGGGGCGCCGCGCCCCGTAAGGGGCGCGGGGAGCTGCGCGAGCAACCACAACGGACCCGCACCCGCAGGACGGCCCCTACTCCCCCAGCTTCAGCACCGGCACCCCCGGGTCCACGACCCCGAACACCTGCGCGTACAGCGACAGTTCCGCCTCCAGCGCCCGTACCATCGTCTCCTTCCGCCGGAACCCGTGCCCCTCCCCCTCGAACGACAGGTACGCGTGCCGCACCCCGCACCCTGCGACCGCCTCCAGGAAGCGGTCGCACTGTTCCGGTGGGCAGACCGGGTCCTCCAGGCCCTGCAGGAGCAGGAAGGGCGCCTTCACGCGGTCCGCCCGCGTCAGCGGGGCCCGGTCCCGGTACCGTTCGGGGACCTCGTCGAAGGAACCGATCAGGAAGTCGAGGTAGCGGGACTCGAAGTCGTGCGTGCCGCCGTCCGCCCAGCCCACCAGGTCCAGCACCGGGTACAGGACGGTGCCGCACGCGTACACGTCCGTCGACACGAGCGACGAGGCCGCGGTCCAGCCGCCCGCGCTGCCGCCGCGCACCGCCAGGCGGGCCCGGTCCGCCGTGCCCTCCTCGGCCAGCGCAGCGGCCACGGCCGCGCAGTCCTCGACGTCGACGACACCCCAACGGCCGCGCAGGCGTTCGCGGTAGGCACGCCCGTAGCCCGTCGAGCCGCCGTAGTTCACGTCGGCGACGCCGATGCCCCGGGAGGTGAAGTAGGCGACGTCCAGGTCGAGGACGGCGGGCACGCGGGACGTGGGGCCGCCGTGGGCCATCACCACGTACGGCGGGAGTTCGTCGGCGGGGCCGGTGAAGTCCGGGCTGTGCGGCGGGTAGATGTGGGCGTGGATCTCGCGGCCGTCGGGGGCCGTGAAGACGCGGATCTGCGGTTCGGGGTAGTAGGCGGGGTCCACGGGGTCCGTGTGCCGGGCGCCGATCGTGCGGGCCCGGCCGGTGGCCGTGTCCAGCTCGACCACCTCGTACGCGGTGCGCGGGCTCGCCGCCACGCCCACGGCCCGGGTGCCGCTCACCGCGAGCGTCCCCGCCCACTCGGTCCACGGCCCGGCCGCGTCGACCAGTTCCCCGGACTCGGGGTCGAGTATGCCGAGGACGGCCGCGCCCTTGCCGTGCACCACCGCGATCAGCCCGTTGGCCAGCGGCGCGAACCACCGCAGGCCCGGCGTCCACAGCGGCCCCGCGAACTCCTCCTCGCGCCGGCACAGTTCGGCGGCCGCGCCCGTGGCGGGGTCGACGCGGTGGAGGTTCCACCAGCCCGTGCGGTCGGTCGCGACGATCAGCGAGCCGTCGGCCGCCCACTCCGCCTGGGCGATGGCCTCCTCCGGCCCGCCCAGCAGCGTGCGGGCGTCCACGAGGCGGCCGTCCTCCGTCACCCGGGCCGTCCTGAGCCCGGTGCCCTCCCACGGCATGCGCGGGTGGTCCCAGGCGAGCCACACCGCCTGCCGCCCGTCCGGGGAGAGCCGGGGGCCGGTGACGAAGCGGTGGGCGTCGTCCGACAGTTCCCGCACGGCGGAGCGGTCCTCGGCCGCCGAGCCGTCCAGCGGGACGGCCGCGAGGAAGCGGCGCACGTCCGACGGGCCCTCGCCCGTGAACTCCTCGGCCATGCACCACACTTCGCCCCGCCCGGGCACGATCACCGGGTCCGCCCAGCGCAGGCCTCCGCCCACCGCCGACACCGGCGTCAGCGCCACGGGCTCCGCGCCCCCGGGCGCGTCCGGCTCGAAGGCGTACAGCCGCTGGTCCCCGAAGTGGGTGAAGACCAGCAGCGGGCCGCCCGCCGGCCGCGGCACGCCCGCCCACGGGAAGCCGCTGTACTCGAAGACCCGGTTGCGCACGTTCCACGGCACGGGCAGCGCGGACTCCTCGGCGCCGTCGGGGCGCCGCCGCACCAGGGTGGCCCGGCCGGCCTCGGCCGGGCGCGGAGCGACCCACCACACCTCGTCGCCCACCGTGCCCACGCACGTGGGCCGGCCGCTGCGCGACGCGACGAGCGCGGCATCGATCGGGGACTGCCAGGCTCCGTAGGGCGCCGTGGACACCATGGGCCACTCCTCCTCGGGACGGTGTTCGCTCAGTTCACCGAACTGTCTTCCTCACGTCGTGCCCGTTCATTGTGCTCATCCATGGGCTCATCCATGAAGTAGTGGTCGAGAACACGGACTCCGAAGTGCAGCGCCTCGACCGGAACCCGCTCGTCGACGCCGTGGAACATCGCCTGGTGGTCGAAGCCTGCGGGCAGCCGGAGCGGGTTGAAGCCGTACCCCGCGATGCCCAGGCGGGAGAACTGGTTGGCGTCCGTCCCGCCGGACATGCAGAACGGGACCACGTGCCCCTCCGGTGCGAAATACTCGATCGCGGCCTTCATGCGCGCGAACACCGGGGTGTCGACGGGTGCTTGGAGCGCCTCGCCCTTGTGGTAGTACTCCCAGTCCACGTGCGGCCCGGTGAGCCGGTCGAGGGTGTCGCGGAACTCCTGCGCGGCGCCTGGCACGACCCGCCCGTCCACGTAGGCGATGGCCGTGGCCGGGATGACGTTGATCTTGTATCCGGCGTGCAGCATGGTCGGGTTGGCGCTGTTGCGCACGGTCGCCCGCACCAGCTTGGCCGCCGCGCCCAGCTTGTTCAGCAGGCACTCCACGTCGAAGTCCGGTGCGTCCGGGTCGGTGTCGATGCCGTGCGCCGCGGCGAGTTCGCGCAGCGCGGCCCGGACGAGCGGGGAGAGCCGTACCGGCCACTCGTGCTCGGCGATCCGCTGGACGGCGGCGGCGAGGTGGACGATCGCGTTGTCGGGGTTGACCTTGGAGCCGTGCCCCGCCGTGCCGCGCGCGGTCAGTTTCAGCCAGGCGCTGCCGCGCTCCCCCGCGCCCACGGGGTAGATCTGCAGGCCGCCGTCGCCGTGGAAGGTGTACGCGCCGGACTCGCCGATGCCGACCGTGCACCCCTCGAACAGCCCGGCGTGCTCCCGGGCCAGGAAGTCGGCCCCCGTGAGGGCGCAGTCCTCCTCGTCGGCCGTGAAGGCGAGCACGACGTCGCCGCGCGGCCGCACCCCCGCCCGGACCCAGGAGCGCACCAGGGCCAGCAGCATGGCGTCCGCGTTCTTCATGTCGACCGCGCCGCGGCCCCAGACCACCCCGTCGCGGACCTCGCCAGAGAAGGGGTGGACGCTCCACTCGGCGGGCTCGGCCGGCACCACGTCCAGGTGCCCGTGGAGCAGCGTCGCCGCGGCGCCCGGGTCCGAACCGGCCAGGCGGGCCACGACGTTGGTCCGCCCCGGTTCCTTCTCCAGCAGCACCGGTTCCAGGCCCGCCTCGGCGAGCTGCTCCGCCACGTACTCGGCGGCCGGGCGCTCCCGGCCGTCCCCGCCACCGCGATTGGTGGTGTCGATCCGGATCAGGTCCGAGGTGAACCGCACCACCTCGTCGAGCGCGAGCCCGTCCACCCGGTCCGCCGTGCCGTCATCCATACTCTTCCTCCACCGCCGCCGACACGACGGTCGTGACCGCCTTGAAGCAGCGGATGCCGTCGTACATGGTCGGCGTGGTGAAGGTGATCCGGCGCTCGCCGCACTGTTCGACGCCGGGCACGCAGGTCGCCTGGCCGGCGAGGTGCTCGGCGTCGAACTCCAGCTCCCAGGTGAACGGCCCGCCCCGGACCGGCTCGTGCCGCACGGCGAGCCCGGCGGCGTCCTTCGCCGCGGCCCGGATGTCCGCTGCCGTACGGGCCGGCGGGCGGCACACGGCCGCGTACCGCGAGACGTAGTCCTTGACCGCGACCGAACGGGCCCGGGGCGCATACCCCTTGGCGTCCTCGCACGTCCGGTCGTCGCCGGTCACCAGCACCACGGGCACACCGTATTCGGCCACGACCAGGGAATTGAGGAACCCTTCGCTGGCCCGCGTGCCGCCCACCCGGACGCCGGTCAGCGAATTGGCCAGGTACGTGTGCGCGAGCACCCCCTCCGCGCCGGCCGCGGCGTGGTAGCCGACGAAGGCGATCCCGTCGACGTCGCCGCGCTGCACGCCCTCGACCATGCTCAGGGCCTTGTGCTTGCCGGTGAGCATCTCGGCCCGTTCGTCCAGCTTCTCCAGCAGCAGGTTGCGCATGCTCCAGTGCGCCTCGTTGACGAGGACGGCGTCGGCGCCGCCGTCGAAGAAGCCGGCGACGGCCGCGTTGACGTCGGAGGTGAAGAGGTGGCGGCAACGCTCCCACTGCGCCGCCCCGGGCAGCACGTCGCCGGGCCAGGTGACCCCGGTGGCGCCCTCCATGTCGGCCGAGATCAGGATCTTTACCATGTCCCCGTTCTATCGCACGAACGGGGACACGTCAGCGGAATGCGGGAGCGTCAGCCGCGGCCCGCCACGAACCACTCGCCCGGCACGGCCCCGTGGGCGAGGTCCGGGCCGAGCCGGCCGGTGGCGACGTCCGCCGCGCCGGAGGCCAGGATCTCCAGGCCCGCGCCGCGCAACAGCGCCTCGACCTCGCCGGGCTGCGTACGGGCGGGCTTCAGGCCGTGCTCGAAGACCCGCCCGAGCTGCGCCGCGACGGGGCCGTCCGGCACCTGCGCCATCCGCTCGATCAACTCCTTGGCCTTGCCCGCGAGTTCCAGCACGAAGGCGCGGCCCCGGGCCCCGGTCAGCGTCGCCACGGCGGCGGCGACCGGGGCGCGGTCCTGCGGGTCGGACTGGTGGATGACGGCGCGCATGTAGACGTTGCAGTCCCCCAGCCGCTCGCGCAGGGCGCGGACCGCGGCGGCGTCCACGAGGTCGAGCTGCTCGAACTCCGCCGAGGCCGCGCCGTCGGCGCGCCGGGCGTGCTCGACCGCAGCGTGCGACAGGTCGACGCCGACGGCGCGGGCGAAGCGGGTGGCCAGGTAGCGGGTCTGGGTGCCGCTGCCGCAGCCGAGGTCGACGATGGGGAGTCCGGGGTCGATGTACGGGCCGAACAACTCGAGGTGCCGACCGGCCGCGAGGGAGGGGTTGACGTCCCAGATGGCACCGTCCTGGGCGCCTGCCTGCTCGGCCCAGAAGCCTTCCCAGGCTTCGCGATAGCGGTTATTCATCATGCGTTGAGTATTGAGCGGGCGGGGCGGGGACGGCAAGGGGGATTTCGGCCCCGGTCCACGCCCGCCCACCCGCCCGTCCTCAGTCCGCGTGACCCAGCATCAGGTCCCGCTCCGTCCGCCCGCCCCCGGCGACTTGGAGCACCGTGGCCACCGGCGGGTACCCCGCGGCGATGACCGTGTACTCGCCCGCCGACAGGTCCACGAAGCGGAACGTGCCGTCCGGGCCCGTCACCGTCGAGTCGACCACGTTGCCCGCCGCGTCCAGCAGCGTCACCCGGGCGTCCTCCACCAGGCGCCCCCCGCCCGCGCGGACGGTGCCGCGCAGCACCGCGCCGCCCGCCAGCTCGATGTCCTGGCGGGTCTCGCGTGCGGACTGGACGGTCACCGGGAGCGCGGCCGGGCGGAACGCCGGGGCGCTCGACGCCAGCGTGTACTCGCCGGCGATCAACTCGGCGATGACGTAACCGCCTTCCGGTCCGGTCCGGGTCGAGGCGACGACCTCGCCGTGCACGTTCGTCAGCGTCACCAGCGCCTCCCGCACCGGCGAGCCGTCGGCGGTGCGCACCGTCCCGGCCAGGCGGCCGGCACCGCCGAGCACCACGTCCAGTTCGACGGGGCGTTCGCCGACCGTCACGGTCACGGCCTGCGGCTGATGTCCGCCGGCCGCGGCGATGAGGACGTACGAGCCGGTGCCGGGGGTGCTCAGGGCGTACCGCCCGTCGTCGCCGCTCGCACCGCGGCCGATCTGGCGTCCGTGGACGTCGATGAGGGTGATCGCGGCGCGCGGCACGGTACTGCCGTCGAGGTGCTGGACGGCGCCCGTCACCGGGATGCCCGCGACGAGCGGCGGCGGCGCCGGGGTCACCGGGTCGATGAAGGATGCGGTGCGCGCGGACGGGATGGCGGCGTCGGGTGCATTGAGGTGGGACACCAGTGGTTTCTCTTTCAGCAGGAAGGCGAGCACGAAGCCCACGATGAGCACCGGTACGAGGTAGAGGAAGATCCGCGGCATGGCCTCGGCGTAGGCCCGGACGTAGCCGTCGCGCAGGGATGCGGGCAGGGCGTGCACCAGCTGCGGGGTGATGGAGTCCGGGGCCGGGAGGTCCGCGCGGTGCGGGAGTTCGGTGGCGAGCCGGGCGGAGAGGCGGTGGGCGAAGAGCGTGCCGAAGACGGCCGCGCCGAGCGAACCGCCGATCTGCCGGAAGTAGTTGTTGGCGCTGGTGGCGGTGCCGAGGTCCTGCGGGTGCACGGAGTTCTGCACCGCGAGGACGAGGACGGGCAGGGACAGGCCGATGCCGACGCCGAGGATGGCCATCCAGAGGCTGTAGACGATCCGGCCGGTGCCCGTATCGAGGTGGGACAGCAGATACATGCCCTCGGAGGAGAGGGCGAGGCCGAGGATGGGCAGCAGCTTGTAGTGGCCGGTGCGGCTGATGAGGTGGCCGGCGAAGAGCGAGGAGACGACGATGCCGCCCATCATGGGCAGCATCAGCAGGCCGGACGCGGTCGCGCCGACGCCGTCGACCATCTGCAGGAAGCTGGGCAGATAGCTGGCGGCGCCGAACATGGCGACGCCGACGACCGCCCCGACGAGCGCGGTGACGGTGAACACCGGGTCGCGGAACAGGTGCGGTGGCATGATCGGCTCGGCGGCGAACTGCTCGACCACGGCGAACAGCAGCGTCGTGCCCAGCGCCCCCGCGCCGAGCCCGAGGATCGTGCGGGAGGTCCAGGCGTACTCGGTGCCGCCCCACGTGGTCAGCAGCACCAGGCAGACGGAGGCCGTCGTCAGCAGCAGGGCGCCGAGGACGTCGAAGCGGGCCCGGCGCGGCGGCCGGGGCAGCTTGAGGGCGCCGCCGACGACGGCGAGCGTGAGGAACCCGAAGGGGACGTTGACGTAGAAGCACCAGCGCCAGGAGGTGTGATCGGTGAAGAAGCCGCCGAGCAACGGGCCCGCGACGGAGGCCAGTCCGTACGCGGCGCTGATGACGCCCATGTAGCGGCCGCGCTCGCGGACCGGGACGATGTCGGCGATGATGGCCTGCACGCCGATCAGCAGCCCGCCGGCGCCGACGCCCTGCAACGCCCGGAAGGCGATGAGCTGTTCCATCGTGCGGGACCAGCCGGCCAGGCCGGAGCCGGCGATGAAGACGACGATGGCGAAGACGAAGACGGTCTTGCGCCCGGTGATGTCGCCGAGCTTGCCGTAGAGCGGCAGGACGACCGTGGAGGTGAGGAGGTAGGCCGTGACGGCCCAGGACATCCTGCCGAGACCGTGCAGTTCACCGACGATCTTGGGCAGGGCGGTGGCGACGATGGTCTGGTCGAGGGCGGCGAGGAGGAGCGTGAGCATCAGGCCGGCGAAGACCAGGCGCACTCTCGCGGGACCCGGCGGGGACTCCCCCTCGGCGGGGACGGCTGCGGCCGGGGGCGGGAGGAGTGTGCTGTCGCCCTTCACCACGGTGGTCTCGACGATGGACCCGCCCACGTAACTTCTCCCCTTCGTCGCGCCTGCGTTGCCGCCTTTTTCTCGCATTTCGCTGCAAGAGGGGCAAGCACGGGCAAGCGCGACGATTCGCCCCGGATTGCCGTTCAGGCGGACTTTCCGCCGGTCGGAGCGGGGGCGGGGGTGGCCGGAAGAGGGAAGCCCGGCCGGGAAAACCACTCGAACCGGTGAGCCCGGAACGGTCTGTTCCGGCCCGGGCCCCGGGTGCCGGGGATGCGGCGGGCGGTCAGTCCGCGCTCTGCCCGCCCTCGGTCTCGGCCGCGAGACGGGCGAGCACGGCGTCGTGGATGCGGCAGAGGCCCTTCGGCGCGAAGGTCCGCTCGAAGAAGCCGCCGATGCCGCCGGCACCGTCCCAGACGGTCTGGACCACGGCCTTGGCGCGGCCCTCGCCGACCGGGGTGACCGTCCAGGTCGTCACCATCGAGGAGTTGCGGTCCTTCTCCACCAGACGGCCGGTGGACGGCTCGGAGACCTCCAGCAGGCAGTCGCGGACCCGCTTGCTGGTGGCCTGGAGCTTCCAGTGCACCAGGGTGCCCTCGCCGTCGCCGCCCTCGCGCACCTCGTACTCGCTGAAGTGCTCGGGGAGCAGCTTGGGGCGGACGCCGCTGTAGTCCGCCAGCGCGTCGAACACGTCCTCCGCACTCGCCGCGATGATCCGCTCCGTGGTCGCCTCGACCTGACCCATGGCTTTGTCCTCCGGACGTTCGTACCTTGCCGTTCTGCCTTGCGGCACAGCCAACCATCATCGGGGGTACCGCCCAAATCCGGTGCGGGGCCCCCGGTACGGCGCCCGGCCGCCCGATTGCCCGGAAGGCGCCGTGCGCCGTCTGCGGGCTCATCGTGGCTGGTCGCGCAGTTCCCCGCGCCCCTTGCGGGGCGCCCCCAGGCGCGCCAGCGCCACCACGGCCGCCGGCCGCAACCGCTCGTGTTCGCGCGCTGCCACCAGCGCGGCCTCCGCGCGCCGGTCGCCGAGCACCCCCAGCCCCTCCACGCACGCGCGGGCGATCGGCCAGCAGTGGTCGCGCGCCGCGAGCAGCCGCTCCAGCGTGGAGAGGAGCGCGGGCACCGACTCGGGAGCGCGCAGCTCGGTCAGCAGGCGCACGGGGTGCAGGGCGTATGCAGTGCGCAGCGGATTGGTGGCGAGGGCCGCCGCCGCCTTCGCGGTGCGCGGGTCGCGCAGCCGGGCCAGGACGCGCGCGGCCGTCGCGCAGCGCACCGGTTCGCGGTAGTTGAGGAGGAGGACCAGCGTCTCGAAGGCCCGGCGGTCGCCCTGGGAGCCGAGGGCGAAGGCGGCGATCTCCCGTGCCCACAGCGGCCGTTCGGGGGCGACGAGGACGTGCGCCAGCTCGTCGCGCGCCGCGCGGCCGTCGGCGCGGACGAGCGCGAGGAGCTGTTCGTACGCCGAGAACTCGGCAGGGGAGACCAGTTCGGCCCGAACCCGCTTCAGCAGCGCGCGGAATTCCTCTTCCATTTCCCGCTCTCCTCCCCGAGTGGCCTGGACCACATCGTAAGTCGCGCGCACAGCCCCTGGTGCTCTTGGTTACCCATGAGTTAATCTCCCGGCCGGAGCGGGTATCCCCTCTCCGGCGGCCTGGTGACGCAGCCGCCCTGCACTGACGTCGGTTCGGCAGCACGGCGCGGCCCCGGGACAGGGCCCGCCGCCCGCAACTCCCGTTCCGCGGACCCCCCTTACCCGTTACCCGTCCGCGGTTTTCCTCAGTCGCCGTGCCCTGTTCACGGGCCCGCCGGCCGCCGTCTCCCCCGTGTCCGCAGACGGGGGCTTCCCTTGGAGTCCGCGATGGACCGACTGTCCCGTCCCGATCCGTCTCCCCTCCCCCATCCCGCCCCGTCCGCCCCGCCGTTCGCGACCGTCGCCGTGGTCGGCCTGGGCACCATGGGCACCGGCATCGCCGAGGTGCTCACGTGTGCCGGCCGGACCGTCGTCGGCATCGACGTCGGCGAGGAGGCCGCCGCCCGTGCCGCAGCCACGCTGGAGGCCGCGACCGCCCATGCGGTGGAGCGCGGGCGGATCAGCGAGGACGAGCGCCGGGCCGCCCTGGCCCGCTTCCGCACCTCCTGCGAACTGCGGGACGCCGCCGGGGCGGATCTGGTGATCGAGGTCGTCCCCGAGAACTACGCCCTCAAACACGAGGTGTTCACCGCCCTCGACGCCGTGGTCCGCCCGGACACCATCCTGGCGACGGGCACCAACGCACTGTCGGTTACCCGGCTGGCCGCCGACTCCGCCCGCCCCGAACGCGTTCTGGGCCTGCACTTCTTCAACCCCGCGCCGGCCATGAAGCTGGTCGAGGTCGTCTCCTCGGTGCTCACCTCGCCCGACGCGGTCACCGCCGTCACCGCACTCGCGCGCGAGCTGGGCAAGGAGCCGGTCGCGATCGGCGACCGCCCCGGATTCGTCGCCGACGGGCTGTTGTTCGGCTACCTCAACCAGGCGGCGACGATGTACGAGGCGCGCTACGCCTGCCGCGAGGACATCGACGCGGCGATGCGGCTGGGCTGCGGGCTGCCCATGGGCCCGCTCGCCCTGCTGGACCTGATCGGCATCGACACCGCCCGCACGGTCCTGGAGGCCATGTACGCCGCCTCGCACGACCGGCTGCACGCACCCGCCCCGATCCTGGGCCAGCTGTCGGAGGCCGGGCTGACCGGCCGCAAGGCGGGCCGCGGCTTCTACACCTACGAGGCCCCCGGCTCCGCCGTGGTCGTCGCGGATGCGGAGAGCCCCGGCGAGACGCACGACGCGGCGGCCGGGCACAGCGTCCGGAGCGTCGGCGTCGCGGGGTCGGGCACGATGGCGAGCGGGATCGCCGAGGTGTTCGCCAAGCGGGGGTACCCGGTGGTGCTCGTGGCCCGCACCCCGGAGAAGGCGGAGGCGGCCAAGGCGCGCATCGCCAAGTCCCTGGCCCGGTCGGTGGAGAAGGGCCGGATCACCGAGGAGCAGCGGGGGACGGCCCTGGCGGCGGTCACCACGGCGGGCTCGCTCGACGCGCTCGCGGACGTCGACCTGGCGATCGAGGCGGTGGCGGAGGACCTGGAGGTCAAGCAGCAGCTCTTCGCGGCGCTCGACAAGATCTGCAAGCCGGGGGCGGTGCTGGCCACGACCACGTCCTCGCTGCCCGTGGTGGCGTGCGCCCGTGCGACCGGGCGCCCGCAGGACGTCGTCGGCATGCACTTCTTCAACCCCGCGCCCGCGATGAAGCTGGTCGAGGTGGTGCGGACGGTGCTCACGTCCGACGAGGTGCACGCCACCGTGCGCGCCGTGTGCGCCGGGGTCGGCAAGCATGCGGTGGACTGCGGGGACCGCGCCGGGTTCATCGTCAACGCGCTGCTGTTCCCGTACCTCAACAACGCGGTGAAGATGGTGCAGGAGAACTACGCCTCGCTGGACCAGATCGACGCGGCGATGAAGCTGGGCGGCGGCTACCCGATGGGGCCGTTCGAACTCCTCGACGTCGTGGGGCTGGACGTCTCGCTGGCCATCGAGAAGGTCCTGCACCGCGAGTTCCGCGACCCGGGGCTCGCCCCCGCGTCGCTGCTGGAGCACCTGGTGGCGGCGGGGCGTCTGGGGCGCAAGACCGGCCGCGGCTTCCGCGAGTATGCGAAGGCCTGACGCCGACGCCGGCTGGGGCGGGCTGCTGGAGCCCACGGGCGGTCCGCCCCGGCACGGCCACTCGGACGCGTGTTACGTTCCCCACATGCCCCAGCCCGCCAAGTCCGCCCACGGCACCCGCGCCTCCGGGAGCGCCGCACTCGAACCCGCCGCGCCCGGAAGCGCCCGGGCGCCGCGGAGCGCGAGCTCCGC
This sequence comes from Streptomyces sp. AM25, assembly GCF_058146165.1. Classification (NCBI taxonomy): domain Bacteria; kingdom Bacillati; phylum Actinomycetota; class Actinomycetes; order Kitasatosporales; family Streptomycetaceae; genus Streptomyces; species Streptomyces sp. AM25. The sequence goes on from NZ_JBKIWN010000025.1 coordinate 12,392, forward strand.
GGGCGCCGGCTCCCGCCGTGCCGCCGCCCAGCGGCTCACCATGCGCCGCCGACTCGCGACGGCCGCCATGGAGTTGTTCGCGACCAAGGGCTACGAGGCGACGACGGTCGACGAGATCGCGGCCGCGGCCGGGGTCGCCCGGCGCACCTTCTTCCGCCACTTCCGCTCCAAGGAAGAGGCCATCTTCCCCGACCACGACGACACCCTCGTGCGGGCCGCCGACGTGCTGGAGGCCGCTCCCGCGCACGAGAACCCGCTGGACACCGTCTGCCGGGGGATCAAGGAGGTCATGCGGATGTACGCGGCCTCCCCGGCCGTCTCCGTCGAGCGCTACCAGCTGACGCGCGAGGTGCCGGCGCTGCGCGAGCGCGAGATCGCCTCGGTGGCCCGCTACGAGCGGCTGTTCACCCGCTACCTGCTGGGCCACTTCGACGAGGGCGCCCACCACACGGGCGACGACCCGCTGCTCGCCGAGGTGGCCGCGTCCGCGGTGGTGACCGCGCACAACCACGTGCTGCGGCGCTGGCTGCGCGGCGGCGGCGAGGGCGATCTGGAGGCGCAGCTCGACCACGCCTTCGCCATCGTGCGCGAGACGTTCGGCACGGGGATCGGGGCGGGGCGCGACGCGGCGCCCGCCGCGTCGGCGCGGGCCGAGGGGTCGGTGCTCGTCACCGTGGCGCGCACCGATGCGCCGCTCGGCGAGGTCATGCGGGTGATCGAGAAGGCGCTCAAGTCCACCTGATCCATTGCAACTGCGGGCCGTCTTCGGTTGCTCGCGCCCACGCGGCGGAGCCGCATGATGTAACAGCCCCGCGCCCCTTACGGGGCGCAACAGCGGCCGTCCCATCCGGGGCGGCCGCTTTGCTCATTCGTGGCCCTCAGATGACATCTGAGAGAAATTGTTGGCACGCAGTGTCTTGTCGCATGGCACGCGGTGCCATACGTTGAGCGTGTCCGGGCGGCCGGCGCGCAGACACCACGTCGTGTGCCGGCTGTCCCCACAAGCACCTTGTGCGCCCGGACGCCTGCGTCACAGGCACCAGTTGCGCCACCAGCGCCTGCCGAGCACCACCCGCCGAACCGACGGCACCGCCTCTCCGCACCACCCCCGACGTTCCCTCGAGCCGTTCGAAGACGTGCTTCGCCGGAGGCCCACCGTGAACCAGATACTCGACGCGATCCTCGCGTCCGACACGTCGAGCGAGGACTTCGCCTCGCTGCCCGTCCCCGAGTCGTACCGCGCGGTCACCGTGCACAAGGACGAAGCGGAGATGTTCGCCGGGCTCCCCTCCCGGGAGAAGGACCCGCGCAAGTCGCTCCACGTCGAGGAGGTGCCGGTGCCCGAACTCGGGCCCGGCGAGGCGCTCGTGGCCGTCATGGCCAGCTCCGTGAACTACAACTCGGTGTGGACCTCGATCTTCGAGCCCGTCCCCACCTTCGCCTTCCTGGAGCGCTACGGGAAGCTCTCCCCCCTCGGCAAGCGGCACGACCTGCCGTACCACGTCATCGGCTCCGACCTGGCCGGCGTGGTGCTGCGCACCGGCCCCGGCGTCAACGCCTGGAAGCCGGGCGACGAGGTGGTGGCCCACTGCCTCTCCGTCGAGCTGGAGTCCGCCGACGGGCACAACGACACGATGCTCGACCCCGAGCAGCGCATCTGGGGTTTCGAGACCAACTTCGGCGGTCTGGCCGAGATCGCGCTGGTGAAGTCCAACCAGCTGATGCCCAAGCCGCGGCATCTGAGCTGGGAGGAGGCCGCCGCTCCCGGCCTGGTCAACTCCACCGCGTACCGGCAGCTGGTCTCCCGCAACGGCGCCGGGATGAAGCAGGGCGACAACGTGCTGGTCTGGGGCGCGAGCGGCGGACTCGGCTCGTACGCAACCCAGTTGGCGCTTGCCGGCGGCGCCAATCCGATCTGTGTGGTCTCCAGCGGACAGAAGGCGGAGATCTGCCGCCGGATGGGCGCCGAGGCGATCATCGACCGCAGCGCAGAGGACTACCGGTTCTGGAAGGACGAGCACACCCAGGACCCGCGGGAGTGGAAGCGTTTCGGCAAGCGCATCCGCGAACTCACCGGCGGCGAGGACGTCGACATCGTCTTCGAGCACCCCGGCCGCGAGACCTTCGGCGCCTCCGTGTACGTCACCCGCAAGGGCGGCACCATCGTCACCTGCGCCTCGACCTCCGGCTACAACCACCAGTACGACAACCGCTACCTGTGGATGTCGCTGAAGCGCATCATCGGCTCCCACTTCGCCAACTACCGCGAAGCCTGGGAGGCCAACCGCCTGATCGCCAAGGGAAAGATCCACCCGACGCTGTCGAAGACCTACACCATGGCCGAGACCGGTCAGGCGGCGTACGACGTGCACCGCAACCTCCACCAGGGCAAGGTCGGCGTGCTGTGCCTGGCCCCCGAGGAGGGCATGGGCGTGCGCGACGCGGAGATGCGGGCGCAGCACATCGACGCCATCAACCTGTTCCGTGACGCGTCAGCGGAGCAGACCATCCAACACAGCAAGAACGTGTGAGCGCCGAAACATGAGCGAGCGTCAGAAGGATCGTCCGTGGCTGATGCGGACGTACGCCGGCCACTCCACCGCCGAGGCGTCCAACGAGCTCTACCGGCGCAACCTCGCCAAGGGCCAGACCGGTCTCTCGGTCGCGTTCGACCTCCCGACGCAGACCGGCTACGACTCCGACCACGTCCTCGCCCGCGGCGAGGTGGGCCGGGTCGGGGTCCCGGTCGCCCATCTCGGCGACATGCGGCGGCTGTTCCGGGACATCCCCCTGGAGCAGATGAACACCTCCATGACCATCAACGCCACCGCCATGTGGCTGCTGGCGATGTACCAGGTGGTCGCGGAGGAACAGGGCGTCGACATCACGCAGTTGCAGGGGACGACGCAGAACGACATCGTCAAGGAGTACCTCTCGCGCGGGACGCACGTCTTCCCGCCGGGCCCCTCGCTGCGGCTGACGACGGACCTGATCACCTACACGGTGAACCACATCCCGAAGTGGAACCCGATCAACATCTGCAGCTACCACCTGCAGGAGGCGGGGGCCACGCCGGTGCAGGAGATCGCGTACGCGATGTCCACGGCGATCGCCGTGCTGGACGCCGTGTTCGCCTCCGGCCAGGTCCCCGAGGAGCGCAAGGGCGAGGTCGTCGCCCGCATCTCGTTCTTCGTCAACGCGGGCGTCCGGTTCATCGAGGAGATGTGCAAGATGCGGGCGTTCGCCCGCATCTGGGACACGGTCACCCGCGAGCGCTACGGCATCACGAACCCCAAGCAGCGCCGTTTCCGCTACGGCGTGCAGGTCAACTCCCTCGGCCTGACCGAGGCGCAGCCGGAGAACAACGTCCAGCGCATCGTCCTGGAGATGCTGGCCGTCACCCTCTCCAAGGACGCCCGCGCCCGCGCCGTCCAACTGCCCGCCTGGAACGAGGCATTGGGGCTGCCGCGCCCCTGGGACCAGCAGTGGTCGCTGCGCATCCAGCAGGTGCTGGCGCACGAGAGCGACCTGCTGGAGTACGAGGACATCTTCGCCGGGTCGCACGTGATCGAGGCCCGGGTCGACGCCCTCGTCGAGCAGTGCACGGCCGAGATCGCACGCATCCAGGAGATGGGCGGCGCACTGGCGGCCGTGGAGTCCGGATATCTGAAGTCCCAGCTGGTCTCCTCGCACGCCGAGCGGCGCGCCCGGATCGAGGCGGGCGAGGAGAAGATCGTCGGCGTCAACTGCTTCGAGACGACCGAGCCCAACCCGCTCACGGCCGATCTCGACACCGCCATCATGACCGTCGACCCGGCGAACGAGGCCCGGGTCGTCGCCGCCCTGCACGCCTGGCGCGACGACCGCGACGAAGTACGCGCCCAGGAGGCCCTGTCGGGGCTGAAGAAGACCGCGGCCGGGGACGGCAACCTGATGGCGGCCACCCTTGAGTGCGTCCGCGCGGGCGTGACGACCGGCGAGTGGTCCTGGGCCCTGCGGGACGTCTTCGGCGAGTACCGGGCGCCCACGGGCGTCGGCGGCGCCCCCGTGGCCGTGACCGCCGAGGCCGGCACCCCGCTGGCGGCCGTCCGCGAGAAGGTCGCCCGCACGGCCGCCGACCTGGGCTGCGGCAAGCTGCGCCTGCTGGTCGGCAAGCCCGGCCTGGACGGCCACTCCAACGGCGCGGAACAGATCGCCGTGCGGGCCCGCGACGCCGGATTCGAGGTGGTCTACCAGGGCATCCGGCTCACTCCGGAGCAGATCGTCTCGGCGGCCGTCGCCGAGGACGTCCACTGCGTGGGCCTGTCGATCCTCTCGGGCTCGCACGCCGAGCTCGTGCCGGACGTCCTGACCCGGCTGCGCCGCGCGGGGGCGCCGGACATGCCCGTGATCGTCGGTGGCATCATCCCGTCCGCCGACGCCGCCGCTCTGCGGGCGGCCGGTGTCGCAGCGGTCTTCACCCCGAAGGACTTCGGGATCACGGAGATCATCGGCCGTATCGTCGACGAGATCCGCACAGCGAACCAGCTCGACCCTCTGGAGGTCTCCGCATGACCACGCCTTCCCCTGCCCACCCGTCGCCCGCCACCACCCCGGCCGGAAGGCGCTTCGCGCCTGCCCCTGTCAACCGGCTGCGCCCGCGCCGCTCCTGCCTCGCCGTCCCGGGCAGCAACCCGCGCTTCCTGGAGAAGGCCCAGGGCCTGCCCGCGGACATGGTCTTCCTCGACCTGGAGGACGCCTGCGCACCGCTGGTCAAGGAGAGCGCCCGGCACAACATCGTCGACGCGCTCAACACCGGCGACTGGTCGGGCAAGACGCGTGTGGTCCGGGTCAACGACTGGACCACGCAGTGGACGTACCGCGACGTCATCACGGTCGTCGAGGGCGCGGGCCCCAACCTGGACTGCATCATGCTGCCCAAGGTGCAGGACGCCCAGCAGGTCGTCGCCCTGGATCTGCTGCTCACGCAGATCGAGAAGACCATGGGCTTCGAGGCGGGCCGCATCGGCATCGAGGCGCAGATCGAGAACGCCAAGGGCCTGGTGAACGTCGACGACATCGCCGCCGCCTCGCCGCGCCTGGAGACGATCGTCTTCGGCCCGGCGGACTTCATGGCCTCGATCAACATGAAGTCCCTCGTGGTCGGCGAACAGCCGCCCGGCTACCCGGCGGACGCCTACCACTACATCCTCATGCGGATCCTGATGGCGGCCCGCGCGCACGACCTGCAGGCCATCGACGGCCCGTACCTGCAGATCCGCAACGTCGAGGGCTACAAGGAGGTCGCCCGTCGCGCCGCGGCGCTGGGCTTCGACGGCAAGTGGGTGCTGCACCCGGGCCAGGTGGACGCGGCCAACGAGGTCTTCTCGCCCTCGCAGGAGGACTACGACCACGCCGAGCTGATCCTGGACGCCTACGACTACTGCACCTCCGAGGCGGGCGGCAAGAAGGGCTCGGCGATGCTCGGCGACGAGATGATCGACGAGGCGAGCCGCAAGATGGCCCTGGTCGTCGCCGGCAAGGGCCGGGCGGCCGGCATGTCCCGCACCTCCAAGTTCGAGATCCCGGAGGCGTGAGGGCGATGCAGTTCGGCCGTACCTACGAAGAGTTCACCGTCGGGGACGTCTACAAGCACTGGCCGGGGAAGACGGTCACCGAATACGACGACCACCTGTTCTGTCTGCTCACGATGAATCATCATCCTTTGCACATGGACAGCAACTATGCCGAGAAGACGACCGATTTCGGCAAGAATGTAGTGGTCGGGAACTACATTTATTCACTGCTGCTCGGCATGTCCGTGCCGGACGTCTCGGGCAAGGCGATCGCCAACCTCGAGGTGGAGTCGCTCAAGCACATTGCGCCGACCTTCCACGGTGACACCATTTACGGCGAGACGACCGTGCTGGAGAAGACGCCGTCGAAGTCCAAGAGCGACCGCGGCATCGTGTACGTGGAGACCCGCGGCTACAAGCAGGACGGCACCGTCGTCTGCGTCTTCCGGCGCAAGGTGATGGTCCCCACCGCCGAGTACACCGACAAGCGCGGCGGGGAACAGCCCGGCCGCCCCGAGCCGATCGTCCGGGAGAAGTGACATGGGGCGCCTCGCGCAGACCGACGGTCTGACGGACATCCAGCGGGAAATCCTCGCCACCGTCCGCGATTTCGTCGACAAGGAGATCCTCCCGGTCGCCACCGGCCTGGAACACCGCGACGAGTACCCGACGCGGATCGTGGCGGGCCTCAAGGAACTCGGCCTGTTCGGGCTGATGATCCCGGAGGAGTACGGCGGCCTCGGTGAGTCCCTTCTCACATATGCGCTGTGCGTGGAGGAGCTCTCCCGCGGCTGGATGAGCGTGTCGGGCATCGTCAACACGCACTTCATCGTCGCCTACATGCTCAAGCAGCACGGCACGCAGGAGCAGAAGGACCACTTCCTGCCGCGCATGGCCACGGGCGAGGTGCGGGGCGCCTTCTCCATGTCGGAGCCGAGCCTGGGTTCCGATGTGTCGGCCATCACATCCAAGGGGGTGCGCGACGGCGACGACTTCGTCCTCAACGGCCAGAAGATGTGGCTGACCAACGGCGGCTCGTCGACCCTCGTCGCGGTGCTGTGCCGGACCGACGAGGGCCATCCCGAGGGGACGGCGCCGCACAAGTCGATGACGACCTTCCTCGTCGAGAAGGAGCCGGGATTCGGGCAGGTCAAGCCGGGCCTGACCATTCCCGGCAAGATCGACAAGATGGGGTACAAGGGTGTCGACACCACCGAACTGATCATGGACGGCCTGCGGGTTCCGGCCGGTCGCGTGCTCGGCGGGGTCACCGGACGCGGCTTCTACCACATGATGGACGGCGTCGAGGTGGGCCGCGTCAACGTCGCCGCGCGTGGCTGCGGCGTCGCACAGCGTGCCTTCGAACTCGGCGTCTCCTACGCCCAGCAGCGTCAAACGTTCGGAAAACCCATCGCTCAACATCAGGCGATCCAGTTCAAACTGGCCGAAATGGCTACAAAGGTCGAGGCGGCCCATGCCATGATGGTGAATGCGGCGCGGAAGAAGGACTCGGGTCAGCGCAACGACCTGGAGGCCGGAATGGCCAAATATCTGGCCTCCGAGTACTGCAAGGAGGTCGTCGAGGACGCCTTCCGCATCCACGGTGGCTACGGCTTCTCCAAGGAGTACGAGATCGAACGCCTCTACCGCGAGGCGCCGATGCTGCTCATCGGTGAAGGTACAGCCGAGATCCAGAAAATGATCATTGGGCGCCGGCTACTCGAGGAGTACCGGATCCAGGGCTGAATGTCCGGTTAGAGGCGATATAGCAGAGAAGAAGATCACACCCCGTCATCGGTGTTCGGCCAGTGACTGGCCCTGGCGCTTGGCCAGTTGCCGCCCGCAACCGATAGCATCCCCGGAAAGCCGCCGTCCCCCAATCGTTACGCGGCACCCTCCGCTACGAAGGTCACCCATGCCCCACAGCTCTTCCTCTGCACCTCGAGACAGCCTCGCCGGCGTACGCCTCGCGCGCGGAGCATCGCCGTGGCTCCTCCCGACCGTCGCCACGGCCGCGGTCAGCCTCACCCGGGCCCGTCGCTCCGGGCGCTGGGCGGCGCTGGCCGTGCCCGCCACCGCGCTCGCGGCGGGCATGCTGTGGTTCTTCCGCGACCCGGAACGCGAGATCGCCCAGGGCCGCGTCATCTCGCCCGCCGACGGTGTGGTGCAGAGCATCATGCCGTGGAAGGACGGGCGCACCCGCGTCGCCATCTTCATGAGCCCGCTGAACGTCCACGTCAACCGTGCGCCGCTGGCCGGCACGGTGACGTCCGTCGAGCACATCCCCGGCGGCTTCGTTCCGGCGTTCAACAAGGAGAGCGAGAACAACGAGCGCGTCGTCTGGCACTTCGACACCGAGCTCGGCGACATCGAGATGGTGCAGATCGCCGGCGCCGTCGCCCGCCGCATCGTGCCCTACGTCACCGCGGACACCAAGGTGGAGCAGGGCGACCGCATCGGCCTGATCCGCTTCGGCTCGCGCGTCGACATCTACCTCCCCGAGGGTGTCGAGGTCGCGGTCGAGGTCGGGCAGGCCACCACGGCAGGAGTGACCCGCCTTGACCGTGATTGATCCCGACACCCAGGCCGCCTGGGTCCCCGAGGCCGACCCCCTGGATCCCGACGGCACGGACGACATGCCGCTGTCGACCCGGCTGTCGATAGCGGACACCCTCACCCTGGGCAACGCGATCTGCGGGTTCATGGCCGTGTACTTCACCACCACCGGCGTCCTCATCCCGCACCTGACGGGCAACGAGGACGGCGGCATGGCCCGGCACAGCGCGGCGACCGCGGTGATGCTGATGCTGCTCGCGTCGGTCTTCGACCTCTTCGACGGGCTCGTGGCGCGCAAGCTGCGCTCCTCGGCGATGGGGGCGGAGCTGGACAACCTCTCCGACCTGATCAGCTTCGGCCTGGCGCCCGCCTACTTCGTGGTCGTCTGGGGCATGGTCGCCGACGACGCGATGCAGCGCGTCTCGGCCGTGGCCGCGATCGTGGTGCTGCTGGCCGTGGTCCTGAGACTGGCCCGCTTCTCGTGCGTGCCGATACGGGACGGCATCTTCCAGGGCATGCCGAGCCCCTTCGGGGCGCTGACGGTGGTCTCCATCGTGCTGCTGGAGCTCCCCTTCGTGCCGACGCTGCTCGCCATCGTGGGTGTGGCGTGGCTGATGGTGAGCCGGGTCGAGTACCCCAAGCCGCGGGGCCGGCTGGCGGTGGCGATGCTCAGCTGGATCGTCCTCAGCATGGGCCTGCTGGCGGCCTGGGCCTTCGAGGCCCCGGGCGGCGAGCTGCTGCTGCAGACGGGGTGCGCGCTGCAGGTGGTGCTGGGCGCGGTCATTCCGCTGTTCGCGACGGCGCGCCGGGTGAACACGTTCCGTGACAACCGGCGCGAGGCCAGGGCAGCGCAGCTGCCGTAGACGGTGACCTTGTGGGGCCCCGAACCGCTGACGGTTCGGGGCCCTTCGCGTTGTTCCCGGGTGCGGGCCGGTGGGCGCTGCGGCCTTCCCCCGCCCACCTACCCGTTGATGCCCACCGGGAGAGGCTCCGGGCTCAGCCCAGGAAGTCCCGGGCGATGGACTCGGCGATCCGCTCCAGCAGCGGCCCCGCGTGGGCCATGCACCGCTCCGGATCCGGTTCCAGATCCGTCAGGGCGTAGGCCCGCGAGATCCCCGCAGGGACAACGGTCAGCCGCCCGCAGACGGCGACGACCTCGACACCGGCGGCACGGGCGGCCGCGGCAACGCCGACAGGGGCCTTGCCGTGCAGCGTCTGCTCGTCCAGCGAGCCCTCCCCCGTGATCACGAGGCGGCAGCCGGCCACGGCCCGGTCGAAGCCCAGCGCGTCGAGCATCACCTCGATCCCGGGGCGGAACGTCGCACCGAGCCCCACCAGCGCCCCGTACCCCACGCCCCCGGCGGCCCCGGCCCCGGGGGCGCCGGCCAGCGCACCCCCGTCGAGCACCTGCGCAAAGCGCGCGAGGGCCGCGTCCAGCAGCGCCACGTCGCCCGGCGAGGCCCCCTTCTGCGGCCCGTACACGGCGGCCGCGCCCCGCGGCCCGGTCAGCGGATTGTCGACGTCGCTCGCGAGCACGACCTCCGTGCCGCGCAGCCGCGGGTCGAGTCCGGACAGGTCGGCCGTCACGAGCGCCGCGAGCCCCGCTCCCCCGGGCCCGACGGGCCGGCCCGCCCCGTCCAGGAACCGTGCCCCGAGCGCGGCGAGCATCCCGGCGCCGCCGTCCGTCGTGGCGCTGCCGCCCACGCCCAGCACGATCGTCCGCGCCCCTTCGTCGAGCGCGGCCCGCACCAGCTCGCCCGTGCCGTACGTCGTGGCCGTCAACGGCGCCCCGGCCCCGTACCGCAGCCCGGATGCCTCGGCCATCTCCACCACGGCGGTGCCGTCCGCGCGCCGGACGGCGTACGCCGCACGGACCGGCCGCCCCGCCGGGCCCGTGACCGGCACCTCGCGCCGCTCGTACCCGGCCGCGACGGCCGCGTCCACCGTCCCGTCCCCCCCGTCCGCGACGGGCAGCGGGACGACCTCGGTCCCCGGCACGGCCCTCCGCAGCCCGGCACCGACGTGCTCGGCGACCTCGACGGCCGTCAGCGAGCCCTTGAACTTGTCCGAGGCGATCAGCACACGCATCACTTCTGCCACCCTCCGTCCGTCGCGCCGCAGTGACCCTATCGGCGGGAACCGGGGGTGCCCAGAGCTGCGGCGGCGTGCCAGCCCGGGCATTCGGCCTCTTCCCGGCCATAGTGGGGCGTCATGAGCACCGACGCGCACGATCCCCAGGCGGGCCCCCCGGACCGGCCGCTGGTCGCCATCGGCGGTCTCGCCGTCGTGGCGGTGGTCGCCTGGGCGGCCCTCGGCAAGCACTCCTTCGACCGGGTGTCCGGGACGGCCCTGGGCTGGGTGCTGAACAACTTCGCGTGGCTGTTCGTGATCGCCGCCGACGTCTTCCTCGCGCTGTGCGTGATCATCGCCTTCAGCCGGTTCGGCCGGATCCGGCTCGGGCGGGACGACGACCAGCCGGAGTTCAGCAGCCTCGCCTGGATCGCGATGATGTTCAGCGCGGGCATGGGCATCGGCCTGATGTTCTACGGGGTCGGCGAACCGCTCCAGCACTTCGTCTCCCCGCCGCCGGGCAGCGGGGTGACGGCCGGCTCCCCCGCGGCGGCCCGGACGGCGCTGGAGTACTCGTTCTTCCACTGGACCCTGCACCCCTGGGCCATCTACGGAATGTCCGGTCTGGCCCTGGCCTACGCCGGTTTCCGCAAGGGCCGCAGCAACCGGCTCAGCGCCGCGTTCGCCCCGCTGCTCGGCGAGGAGCGGGCGGCGGGCTGGCCGGGCCGGGTGATCGATCTGCTGGCCGTCTTCGCCACCGTCTTCGGCACGGCGACGAGCCTGGGCCTGGGAGCCCTCCAGGTGTCCAAGGGCCTCAACATCACCACCGGCGTCCAGGACTCCCGGTCGCTGGAGCTCGTCATCATCGCCGCCCTGTCGGCCGCCTTCGTGCTCTCCGCCTTCTCTGGCCTGCACAAGGGCGTGAAGTGGCTCAGCACGCTCAACATCGTGCTGGCCGCCTGCCTGATGCTGTTCGTCTTCGTGGCCGGCCCGACGGTCTTCGTCCTCAACACCATTCCGGCCGCGACGGGCGGCTACCTCCACGACCTGCTGACGCTGGCCACGCGCACCGGCGCCTTCACGGACTCGAAGTGGCTCGGCGCGTGGACGGTCTTCTACTGGGCGTGGTGGCTGTCGTGGGCCCCGTTCGTCGGCACCTTCATCGCCCGTATCTCCCGTGGCCGGACGATCCGCGAGTTCCTGATCGGCGTACTGCTGGTGCCCAGCGGCGCGACGGTGGTGTGGTTCTGCGTGATGGGCGGCAGCGCCCTGCGGCTGGACATGACCGGCGCGGCCGACATGGCGGGAACGGTCAAAGAGGGCGCGGAGGCCTCGCTGTTCGCGCTGCTGGACACGCTGCCGCTGTCGACGGTGGCGTCGTGGCTGGCGATGGTGCTGGTGATGACGTACTTCATCACCAGCGCGGACTCCGCGTCCCTCGTGATGGGTTCGCTGACCAGCCGGGGCGCGCTGCACCCGCGGACGTGGCTGGTGGTGACGTGGGGCGTGCTGATGGCCGCGGTGGCAGCGGTGCTCCTGGTGGCCGGCGGCCTGGGCTCGCTCCAATCGGCCACGATCCTCGTGGCGTTGCCGTTCGTCGTGGTGATGCTGGCCCTGTGCTGGTCCCTGCTGAGCGAACTCCGCGAGGACCCCGGCGCGGGCCCCGCCCGGCACCACGCACTGCACGGCCTGGGCGACGCGATGCGCACGATGATCGGCGAGGCCGTCACGGAGACGGGACCGGTAAGACACCCACGGCTGCGGCGCGTTGTGAAGAGCGCGCGAGAGCGGGGGGACGACACGGAGGGTGGACGGGGGTAGGGAGGGGGCTCGCGCACGGCTTTCGGGACCGCCATGGGGAGCGGCGATGCCCCCGACTCCCGCCCCACAGGCCCATGTTCGATACATACGCCGGTCGAGTCTCCGAGAACGCTTCACCGCACGCGGCGCCGGGCGACGCTCCCGCATCCAGCGGGCCGCCGACACACCGACGGGGCGCTCCGGGCACGTCATGAACCCCGGAGTGCCCCGCGAACGGCGAGGCCGCTCAGCCCTTCACGCACCCCCGGACCGCCGCCAACAGCCGCTCGGCGCGCGGGTCCCCGTAGCCGATCATGCGGTTCGGCACGTAGGCGAAGCCGACGCCGAACTCGTCGTCGCCGAAGGCCACCGGGCCGCCCGAGCCGTCGTGGCCGAAGCTGCGGGCGCCGAGCAGCGGGAGCAGGCTCGAATCGAGCCTGAAGCCGGTGCCCCAGCGGGCGCCCATGTCCGGCATGCCGCCCCACGACGCACCGGCCGTCCGCTCCCGCACCGCGTCGGTGACCGTCTCGTGCGACAGCAGGCGCGGCCGGCCGTCCACGCCGGTCGCCACCGCCGCGTACAGCGCGGCCAGGCCGCTCGCCGACGAGACCGCGCCCGTCGCGGGGACCTCGGCGGTCAGCATCGCGGGAGAGTTCCAGCCGCGCGGGTCGTCGATGCCGGGGAAGACGAACTCCCCGTTCATCGTGAGGATCCGGTAGAAGATCGACTCGGGACCCGGCAGCCCGGGCCGGCCCTCGGCCTCCGTGAGCCGGGCCAGCCGTGGCACCTCCTCCTGCGGCACGCCGATCCAGGTGTGCAGGCCGAGGTCGTCGGCTATCGCCCTGCGGAAGTAGGCGCCCGGGGTGAGCCCGGTGACGCGCCGGATCGCCTCGCCGGCGAGCCAGCCGAGGGTGTGGCCGTGGTACTCGTACGCGGTGCCCGGCTCCCAGTAGGGCTCCTGCACCTCCAGGGCCCGGACGACCGGGTCCCACTGCATGATCTCGGCGAAGGACGGCGTCAGGTCGATGACGGGCAGTCCGGCGCGGTGCGCGAGGACCATGCGCAGCGTGATCCCCTCCTTGCCGCCCTGCGCGAACTCCGGCCAGTAATCGGCCATCGGCGCGTCGAGGTCGAGGCGGCCGTCCTGGGCGAGCAGCAGGGCGCAGATCGTCACGATGCCCTTTGCGGTGGAGAACACCGGGGCGGCGGTGTCCGCCTCCCACGCCCTGCCGTCCCGCTCGTCCGCGATACCGCCCCACAGGTCCACGACCTTGCGTCCGCCGACGAACAGGGAGACGGCCGCGCCGAGTTCCCCGAATTCGTCGAAGTTGCGGGAGAACTCGTCCGCGACGGGCCCGAACCCCTCGTCGGCCCATCCGTTGTGCTTCACCTGACCGCTGCCTTTTCGTACGCAGGACATTCGACCCGGGAACCATACGTGTGACGGGCCGCCAGTTCGAACGATATTCCGGAGGGGATCCTCACCTGCAAAAGGCCGGTGGCCCGGCCATTGCTGGCGGGCCACCGGCGGTTCCTCAGGGGGTGCGGGCACTACGGAACGACGCTCACCGTTTGGGCGGTCTGGAGGGCGCCGCCGGGACGGTGCCCGGCGGCCGGCCCTGGTCGGTCTTCGGGGAGGCGGGGGCCACGGGGGCGCTCGGCCGCGGGGGCGCGGCGGGTTTCACCGGCGCCGCGGGATTCCCCTTGGGCGGCCGCGAGGGGGCGACGGCGCCGTTCCCCTTGGGGGCGAGGGGCCGGGGAGGGCCACCGGGCTTCACGGGCCCCGAGGGTTTCGCGGGACCGACGGGTTTCGCGGGAGCAACGGGTTTGCCGTGCCCCTGGCCCTTGCTCCCCTTGCCGCCGGGCGCCTGGTAGACCCCTCCTGTGGCGCCGCCCGCACGGCAGAGCGGCACCACCCCGTAGCTCTTCACGAAGTGCGCGCTCATCCAGCCGTTGTGGTTCTCGGCGAGCCGGTACCAGTAGCGATTGCCCTGCACGGTCTCGCCCTGGAGCTTGCAGGCGATGAGGACCCCGTCCCCCGGCCCGCGGCTGTCGATGACCTTCGAGGTGGTCGTCGACCCGTTGCGCACGTACTGTCCCGTACGGGAGACCACCATGCCGGGCACCCGGCTGCTGTGCCCGTCCCCCGCGATGGCGAACGCGGCGCCGCCCGCCGTGGCACACAGGGCGAGCGTCACCCCCATGGCGGCGGCTCCGCGCCCTGTCACAAAGAACGCGGCCCGAGTCTTAAAAAGCGACATGTCGCCCCTTCCACTCACAGAGACTCTGAAGTGGCACAGGAACATATTTGTCGTAATACAGCGGCGAGACGGGTCCGGTCCCTGGTCCGGATGCCGCTCTCTCATCACCCACGCGAGGGACCTACGGACATACAGAACGACTCCACGCAGGTGACCGGCGCCGCGCGCCGGAAAAGTCGACACATCCATAGATCATTGACGACCGAATTGTTCTCGCCGGACGCCCGGCAGCCCGCCTACCCTCGCGCCATGAGCAGCGGCGAGCACACGCGTCCGGGCGACCACCCCCTGGTGGCCATCCTCAGCGGGGCCGGGATCTCCACCGACTCCGGCATCCCCGACTACCGCGGGCCCGACGGGCTGTGGCGCCGCGACCCCGAGGCCGAGAAGCTCGTCACGTACGCGTACTACATGTCCGACCCGGCCGTCCGGCGGCGCTCCTGGCAGATGCGGCTCGCATCCCCGGCGCGGCACGCACGCCCGAACGCCGCCCACGAGGCCGTCGTCCGGCTGGAGCGGTCCGGCACCCCGGTACGCGTCATCACACAGAACGTCGACGGGCTGCACCAGTCGGCAGGCCTGCCGGAGCGCAAGGTGCTCGAACTGCACGGCACCGCACGGGCGGTGACGTGCACGCGCTGCAAGGCCCGTTCGGACATGACGGAGGCGCTCGCCCGGGTGGAGGCGGGCGATCCGGACCCGGCCTGCACGGTGTGCGGCGGCATCCTGAAGTCGGCGACGGTGATGTTCGGCGAGGGGCTGGATCCGGCGGTCCTGGGCGAGGCGGTGGCCGTGACCAAGGCGTGCGACGTCTTCATCGCGGTCGGTACGAGCCTGACGGTGCATCCGGCGGCCGCGCTCGCGGGCCTGGCGGCCGATCACGGGGCGCGGCTGGTCATCGTGAACGCAGAGCCGACCCCCTATGACGAACGGGCCGACGAACTGGTGCGGGAGCCGATCGGGAGCGCGCTGCCGATACTCCTGGAGCGGTACACGGCACAGGGCGGGCCCGGTGGCTCCGCCACCTGACCCGCCCTGCCGGGCTCGGGGTGTCCCTCCGGTCACGTCGGCAGACAGACCCCGTAGACCCTCAGCGTGACGGCGGTCGGGCTCGTGTTGTTCACGCCCACCAGGTACACGTTCTCCTCGAAGCTGGGATAGGCGTTGATCATCTGCAGGGTGCCGTCCCAGTTGCCGACCTGGAAGTAGCCGCCGCCGACGATCCGTGAATCCGCAGGGCAGGCCGGGCTCTTCAGGACGACGCGCTGTCCCGCGGGCGTCGGGGCGCGGGCGGCCGTGCCCGGGACGGTGAACTCCTGCTGGAGCAGCACGGGTCGTGCGCCGCCGCCGGCTCCGCTCGCGGGCCCGGGAGGACCAGGAGGACCGGCGGGGCCGACGGGGCCTGCCGGCCCTTGGGGACCGGCCGGCCCGGCGGGACCGACCTGGCCGAGGGGGCCGGGAGGGCCTACGGGACCGGTGAGTCCGGTCGGCCCCATGGGGCCGGTGGGGCCGCTCGGACCGGCAGGGCCGGCGGGACCGACGAGCCCTTGCGGGCCGAGGGGTCCGACGGGGCCGGCCGGGCCCACCGGCCCCACGTCTCCCCTGTCGCCCTTCGGCCCCATGGGACCGGTCAGTCCGTTGGCTCCTGCAGGCCCTTGAGGCCCGGCAGCCCCCACGGGTCCCGCGGGACCGGCAGGGCCCATGGGCCCCTGAACTCCCACGGGGCCCGTGGCCCCTTGCTCTCCCCTGTCACCTCTGGGGCCAGTGGAACCGATGGGACCGGTGGGCCCTGCGGGACCGGACGGGCCGGTGGGTCCGGCCGGCCCCCCGGGACCTGCCGGCCCCACAGCACCCACGGGCCCTGCGGGACCCGTGGCACCCGGATCGCCTCTGTCCCCCTTGGCCCCCTGCGGCCCGACGGGACCTTGCGCACCGACCGGGCCGAGAGGCCCCGTGGGGCCCACATCCCCCTTCGGCCCCACGGGGCCGAGAGGGCCGGTGGGGCCGGCCGGGCCCATGGGGCCGAGGGGACCGACAGGGCCGGTCGGGCCTACGGCACCCGGGGCGCCCTTGGGTCCCGCAGGGCCGAGGGGACCGACGGGACCCACAGGACCGGCAGCACCGGTGGGCCCCGCAGGGCCTGCGATGCCCGGGTCACCCTGGGGGCCCACCGGCCCGACCGGACCGGTCGGGCCCACAGGACCCGCAGGGCCCACCGCACCCGGATCTCCCTTGGCCCCTGCAGGACCCGCGGGACCTACAGCACCCGGGTCACCCTTGGGTCCCGCAGAACCAACGGGCCCCGACGGTCCTGCAGGACCCGTTGGTCCCACAGAACCTGTCGCCCCCGCAGGACCCACGCCACCCTTCGGACCACCCGGCCCCTGCGGACCGGCAGGTCCCGTCGGACCCGCGGCTCCGGGGTCACCCTTCGGACCCGCAGGGCCCACCGCGCCCCAATCCCCTTTCTCACCCTTCTCACCCTTTTCGCCCTTCGGGCCAGCAGGCCCCTGAGGCCCCGGGCCCCCGGGGCCACCCGGATCCCCCTTGTCGCCCTTCGCTCCGGCCGGCCCCGGCCGCCCCGGCGGTCCTGTGGGACCCGGCGCCCCTCCCGCCCCCTCTGCATCGCCCCTGTCCCCCTTCGGCCCGGCCGGTCCCGCAGGCCCCGGGTTGCCCTTGTCCCCCTTCGGGCCGACGGGCCCCTGTGGCCCGGCAGGCCCCACCGCCCCCGCCGTCCCCTTCGGGCCGGTGGACCCGGCACCGCCCTTGCCGCCCTGCCCGCCGCTCGCCCCGCCCCCGCACAGCGGCACCTCCCCCGAGCTCTGCACGTAGTGCGCGCTCATCCACCCGGCGCGGTCGGCGAGTTGGTACCAGTAGCGGTCTCCCGACACGACCTCGCCGACGACCTTGCAGGCGATGAGGACCCGTTCGCCGGAGACACGCGTACCGACGATCCGCGAGGTGGTCGTGGGCTCGCTGCGCACGTGCTGGCCCGTACGGGAGACCACCTTCCCGGACACCCCGTTCTGCTCGTTGCCGCCGGCGAGGCCGAACGCGGCCCCGCCCGCCGACGCGCACAGCGCGAACACCACGCCCGTCGTCACAGCGCCGCGCCCCGGCATCGACGGCGTCGTTCGCCCTCGAAATAGCGACATGTCTCTCCTTTCACTCTCAGGGACCCTCGAGTGGCACAGGACCACACGGCCGGGAACGCCCTGCCGAGACGGGCCCAGGCCTTGGCCCGGATGCCATCGACGCATCACCCCGACAGGGGATGTGCGGGCATACAAAACGACTCCATGAGGGTGGCGGCGACCCTCAAGAGTCGATGTATAGACAAAGTCGGGGCATTGCACCCTGCATCCACGTCAACGAACGTTGACACGTCGGCGCCCGTCAACCTACATTGACACCATGGCCGGAACGGATGCGAAGGACGCGCTCGGTACCACCGAGGCCGCCATGAACGCCGACCCCCGCGTGGGGCTGCGCGCCGTCGCCGCGCTGCGGCGGCTCGTCGAGCGGCTGGAGGCCTTGCAGGTCGGCAACGCGCGTCAACAGGGCTGGTCCTGGGAGGAGATCGGGGCCGCCCTGGGAGTCAGCAGGCAAGCAGTGCACAAGAAACACGCCAGGAGGTAGGCATGTTCGAGCGGTTCACCAAAGAAGCCCGCACCGTCGTCGTCCTCGCGCAGGAGGAGGCGCGGATGCTGAACCACGCGTGGATCGGCAGCGAGCACTTGCTGCTCGGCATCGCCTCCCGCGCCGGGGTGCCCGGCGCGGCCACGCTGGAGCGGCTCGGCGTGACGCCCGCGGCCTGCCGGGCCGCGCTCGCGCCGGCCGCGGCGGGCGAGCTCGACGCGGAGGACGCGGCCGCGCTCAGCGCCATCGGCATCGACCTCGATGCCGTACGGGACCGGGCCGAGGAGGTGTTCGGCCCCGGCGCACTGGACCGCGCCGCAACACCCGAGCAGGCGCGGGGGCGTTGGCGCAGGGCCGCGAAGGGCGCACCGAAGGGGCACATCCCGTTCACGCCCCGCGCGAAGAAGGCGCTGCAGCGTTCACTGCGGGAAGCGCTGGCCCGTAAGGAAAACACCATCGGCACCCAGCACGTGCTGCTGGGGATCCTCGACCCGGAGGACAAACCGGCCGCCGAGCTGCTGGCCAGGCTCGGCACGGACATGGAGGCCGTACGAGCAGGCCTGCTGACGGAGTTGGAACAGGCCGCCTGAACACGCCTGGCGCCCCGAACCTGGTGCCCCGTAAGGGGCGCGGGGAACTGCGCGATCAGCCGCAACGAACCCGCAGTCGACGCACCACCCCGCCCCCGAAAGCTCAGCGCGAGCGCCGCAGGCTGCGCCACACCGCCTTGGCCGCGTGGTGGCCGCACATGCCGTGCACCCCGGGGCCGGGCGGGGTCGCCGAGGAGCAGAGGAAGACGGCGGGGTGCGCCGTGGCGTACGGCACGCGGGCCAGCCGGGGCCGGACGACCAGCCGCAGGGCCGCGACCGAGCCGATCGCGATGTCGCCGCCCACGTAGTTGGCGTTGCGGATCGCGAGCTGCGGCGGCCCGGCCGTGGCGCGGGCGAGGACGAGGTCGCGGAACCCCGGTGCGAAGCGCTCCAGTTGGCGCTCGATCACCTCGGTCGCGTCGCCCTCCCAGCCGTTGGGCACGTGGCCGTACACCCAGAACGTGTGCTTGCCCTCGGGGGCGCGGCTGGGGTCCACCAGGGTGGGCTGGGCCGTGATGAGGAAGGGGACGGACGGGTCGCTGCCGTCGAGCGCGGCGCCCAGGGCGCTCCTGATCTCCCCGTAGGTGGGGCCGATGTGGACCGTGCCGGCCTTGCGGGCCGGCTCGGCGGTCCACGGGACGGGGCCGTCCAGCGCGTAGTCGATCTTGAAGACGGAGGGGCCGTACCGGTAGTTCGCGAACACGTTGCCGAGCCCGGCGATGCGGGCCATGGCCGTGGGCGAGGTGTCGAAGACGTAGGCGCGGGCGGGCGGCAGGTCGTCCAGGCGCTTGACCTCGAAGCCGGTGTGGATCGTGCCGCCCAGGGCGCGCAGGTACCCGGCGAGGGCGTCCGCGATGGACTGCGAACCGCCGCGCGGCACGGGCCAGCCGCCCTCGTGGGCGGCGATCGCGAAGAGCAGGGCCATGCCGCCGGTGCCGAAGCCGGTGAGCGGGGCAATGCCGTGGGCGGCGAGCCCGGCGAACATGCCGCGGGCCTTCTCGTCGTGGAAGCGGCGGGTGAGCAACGCGGCGGACTGGGCGGCGACCAGGCCGAACCGGGCGTAGGTGACGGGGTCGCGCGGCAGCCCGTCCCACTGGGTGCGCAGGAAGTCCGCGGCGAGCGTGGGCCACTTGCCGTGGAAGGGCGCGACGAGCCGACGGTAGGTGCCCGCGTCGCGCGGCCCGAGCGAGCCGGCCGTCTCGCCGACCAGGCGGGAGAGCACGGCGGCCGTGCCGTCGGGGAAGGGGTGGGCCATCGGCAGCTCGGGGTGGACCCACTCCAGCCCGTACCGGGAGAGCGGCATGGCGGTGAAGGCCGGCGAGCGGACGCCCAGCGGGTGCACGGCGGAGCAGGGGTCGTGGCGGAAGCCGGGGAGGGTCAGCTCCTCGGTGCGGGCGCCGCCGCCGATGCCCTCGGCGGCCTCGTACACCTCGACCGCCAGGCCGCGGCGGGCCAGTTCGACGGCGGCGGTGAGCCCGTTGGGCCCGGCCCCTACAACGACCGCGTCGAGCATGGTGGCCACCGGTCGGACTCCCCTCGTCCCCTGTGCACTGCGTCAGCCGGCGGTCGCCAGCAGCCCCAGCATATGCCGCAGCGTCGCCGCGTCCCGGGCGGCCGCGAACGGCAGGGCGTTGCCCCCGGTGATGCGGAAGGGCTCGCCGGCGACGGTGCTGCTCGCGCCGCCCGCCTCGGCGACCAGCAGCAGCCCTGCGGCGTGGTCCCAGGCGTTCTCCCAGGAGAAGGCCAGGCCGTCGAGCGATCCCTGGGCGACGTGCAGGTATTCGAGACCCGCCGAGCCGCAGGGGCGCGGGGTGACGTCTTCGGTCAGCAGCGTGCCGAGGATGCGCTTCTCCTCGGGCGTGGTGAAGTCGTAGTGCGATATGGCGACTTCGAGGTGCTTGCCGGGCTCGGGCGAACCGCTGCGTATCGGCTCGCCGTTGAGCACCGCTCCCCCGCCGCGGCGGGCGACGGCCATCAGGTCCAGGGCGGGGGCGTAGGTCCAGGAGGCGAGCAGCTCGCCGTGGTGGGCGAGGCAGACGAGGGTGGCGAAGCCGGGGTCGCCGTGGACGAACTGCCGGGTGCCGTCGACCGGGTCGACGATCCACACCGGGGCGTCGCCGCCGAGCGCGGCCAGGACGGACGGGTCGGCGTGCACCGCTTCCTCGCCGACGACCACGGAGCCGGGCAGCAGCGCGGTGAGATCCGCCGTGAGGCGCTCCTCCGCGAGCCGGTCGGCGACGGTCACCAGGTCGTGCGGGCCGTTCTTCTCGACGATCTCGTCCGCGGCGAGCTGTCGGAACCGCGGCATGATCTCGGCGGCCGCGGCCTTGCGGACCGCTTCCTCGACGTCGTTCAGATCACCCGCGAGAAACTCATCGATCATGCATCCATCGAACCATGCCCCACCGACAATCGGTGAGGCCCGGGTGTATGCAGCACATACCGGAGGTGAACAGGTGTCCGACCGGGCCCGCGGCTCAGCGCCCCACGGCGTACCCCTGCATCCCGCGCGGGTTGGCGGCGGCCGACAGCACCCCGGTCTCCGGGTCGCGGAACACGGCGCACAGCCGACCCTCCGACCACGGCCCTCCCACGGTCACGTCGTGCCCCCGGCGCCGCAGCTCCACGATGATCTCCTCACCGATGCGGGACTCGACGGTGACGCTGCCGGGCTGAGCCCGGCGCGGGTGGAAGGAGCCGGGGAAGCCCGACTGGTGCCAGTTGGGCGCGTCGACGGCGCCCTGGAGGTCGGGCCCGCCGCGCCAGGCGGGGCGCAGGGCGACGGCGAGGAGGAAGTGCAGCTGCCACTGGTCCTGTTGATCGGCGCCCGGGGTGCCGAAGGCCAGCACCGGCTCGCCGCCGCGCAGCGCGAGGGAGGGCGACAGGGTGGTGCGCGGACGGCGGCCGGGGGTGAGGGAGCTGGGCAGCCCCGGTTCCAGCCAGGTCATCTGCAGCCGGGTGCCGAGCGGGAAGCCGAGCTCCGGTGCGACGGGGTTGGACTGCAGCCAGCCGCCGCTGGGCGTCGCCGAGATCATGTTGCCCCAGCGGTCGACGACGTCGACGTGACAGGTGTCACCGTGGACCGCACCGTTCATGGCGACGTTCGGCTCGCCCTCGCCGATGTCGACCCGCCTGTGCTCCTCCCCCGCGTCCGCCGGGACCGCGGCCAGGCGTGGGGTGCGGCCGTCCGGGCTGCCGGGGCGCAGGTCGTACGAGGCCGTGGCGCCGATCAGGGCGCGGCGGGCCGCGTTGTACTCGCCGGAGAGCAGGGTGCGCAGCGGCACGTCGGTGCCCCCGGCGGCGTCCCCGTACCAGGCCTCGCGGTCGGCCATGGCGAGCTTGCCGCCCTCGACCAGGGTGTGGACGTAGTCCGCGGTGCCGTACTCCGGCAGCGCGTCCGGCAGCAGGGCGAGCTGCTGGAGCAGGACCGGGCCCTGGGACCAGGGGCCGGGCTTGCAGACCGTCCACCCGTTCCAGTCGTACGTCACCGGGTCCTCGTACGTGGCCCGGAAGCCGGCGAGGTCGTCGCCGGTGAGGGTGGCGGTGTGCCGCTCGCCGCTGGTGTCGAGGGTGGGTCGGGCGGCGGTGCGCAGCAGTGCCTCGGCGATGAAGCCCTCGCGCCAGGTCCGGCGCGCGGCGTCGATCCGGTGCTCGCGGCTGCCGCCCGCCGCGTCGGCCTCGGCGAGGAGGCGGCGCCAGGTGGCGGCGAGCGCGGGGTTGCGGAACAGCCGGCCCATGGCCGGAGGTCTGCCGCCGGGCAGGTACAGCTCGGCGGAGGCCGCCCACTCGGGCCCGCTCCGGAACAGCCGCTCCACGGCCGCCACGGACCGGCCCACGCTCCCGACGGGGGCGTGCCCGGCTTCCGCGTACCCGATGGCGTGGCCGAGGACCTCGGCGAGCGGCTTGGTGCCGTGGTCGCGCAGCAGCAGCATCCAGGCGTCGAACGCCCCCGGCACGGCGGCCGCGAGGGGCCCGGTGCCGGGGACGAGGGAGAGGCCGAGCGAGGTGTAGTGCGCGATGCTCGCCCCCGCGGGCGCCGGCCCCTGCCCGCACAGCACCTGCACCGGCCCGCCGGCCGGCGCGAACACGGCGGGCATGTCCCCGGCGGGCCCGTTGAGGTGCGGCTCCACCACGTGCAGCACGAACCCGGCCGCCACGGCGGCGTCGAAGGCGTTGCCGCCGGTCTCCAGCACGGCCATGGCGGACTGGGAGGCGAGCCAGTGGGTGGAGGACACCATGCCGAAGGTGCCCTGCAGGGTGGGGCGCGTGGTGAACATGTCGTCTAGGAAGGCAGATTCCTCAGCCACTGCGCAACACCGCCGTGGTGGGAGCATGTTCCGCGGCGGTGGGCGGAGAAGGAGTACGAGCCGTCGCTGCAGAGGGCGGACGCACCGCTGTGCGCCTCGCCGGATCCGCCGGAGGACGATCCGGAACCACTGCCTCCGGAGGTGGTGTCCACACCCCCGCCACCGGAACCGCCGGATCCGGTGCGGGCCTTCTCCGACGGTGTGTGCTCCGCCTCGGGTGTCGGGGGCGGGGTGGGCGACGGGGTGGGCGTGGCGGACTCGGCAGCCGGCCCGGGCTCCGTCGGCGGTGCCGGCGAAGTCGACACGGCCGCAGCCGGCGTCGATGTGGCTCCCGGAGACGCGCCGCCGTCCGCGTCGTCGCAGGCGACGGTGGACAGCCCCAGGGCCAATACGGCCGCCAGCGCGGCGCCGGCCCGTCTCGCACGGTGTCCGGTGAACGTCCTCACGATCAGGATCCCCCCTGATGCACTGCTGCACGAAACGATTCCGCGCATGGCTCCGCACCCGGTCGCGAGCCGGCGCCCGGCTGATCCGGGAGAGCGGTGTGGGGGTGCGGCGAGTCTAAGTGGCACTGCGGTGGATCTGATACCAGATGGCCGGGATACGGTTTATTTCGTTGCCGACTGCACCGGTCGGCGGGGAGAAGCACACGGGAGGATGCACCGTGCACGGTGAGTACAAGGTGCCGGGCGGCAAGCTCGTCGTCGTGGATCTGGACGTCGCGGGAGGAGCGCTCCGCAACGTCCGTGTCGCGGGCGACTTCTTCCTCGAGCCCGACGAGGCGCTCCTCGACATCAACCGCGCCCTCGAAGGCGCCCCCGCCGATCTGACCGCGCCGGAGCTCGCGGCGCGGGTCGACGCGGCGCTGCCCGAGGGCACCGTGATGTTCGGGTTCTCCTCCGAGGCCGTGGCCGTCGCGGTGCGGCGGGCGCTGGCCAATGCGACGGACTGGCATCACTACGACTGGCAGCTGATCCACGCCGGCCCCCAGTCCCCCGCCCTGCACATGGCCCTCGACGAGGTGATCACCGCCGAGGTCGCCGCCGGGCGCCGGCCGCCGACCCTGCGGGTGTGGGAGTGGGGTGCCCCGGCCGTGGTCATCGGCAGTTTCCAGTCGCTGCGCAACGAGGTCGACCCGGAGGGCGCGGCCCGGCACGGGATGACGGTGGTGCGGCGGATCTCCGGGGGCGGTGCGATGTTCATCGAGCCGGGGAACACCATCACGTACTCGCTCAGCGTGCCGGAGGCCCTCGTGCAGGGGCTGTCCTTCGCGGACAGCTACGCCTACCTGGACGACTGGGTGCTCGGCGCCCTGGAGGGCATGGGCGTGAAGGCCTGGTACCAGCCGCTGAACGACATCGCCACCGAGGCCGGGAAGATCGCGGGGGCGGCACAGAAGCGGATGGTCTCCGGCGACGGTGCGGTGCTGCACCACGTGACCATGGCCTACGACATCGACGCCGACAAGATGACGGACGTCCTCCGCATCGGCCGGGAGAAGCTCTCCGACAAGGGCACCAAGAGCGCCAAGAAGCGCGTGGACCCGCTGCGCCGGCAGACCGGGCTGCCCCGGGCCGAGGTCATCGAGCGGATGATCGGCACCTTCCGCAGCCGCTACGGGCTCGCGGACGGCGCGGTCACACCCGAGGAGATGGCGCGGGCCGAGGAACTGGCCGCGACGAAGTTCTCGACGGAGGAATGGACCGCGCGCGTCCCGTAGCGGGAGCGCGCTCCGGCGCCCCCGGAGCGCGTCAACCGTGCATCGCCGGACACCCGGCGTGCCGGACAGGAGCGGCCCATGGCCGGGAGTGTGTGACTCGCGTCACATCTGACGCGGCCCAGGCGGGGATACGGGCGGGAATGAGCCAACTCCCCACCTGCACAAGGGGTTTCTCCCTGTATACCCTCTCTCGCACCCGCGGCCGTGAACCGACGGTCTCCCCCCGCCTCTTCCGGTCAGCGGCATTCGCTCTCCAGCCACGACGGGACCGTGCCTAACGTGGTGGGCAGCCGGGGAGAAGCCCCGGTCCGGTTCCAGGAGGTGCGGACATGGCCAACGCGGACTTCCCCGCAGGGTCGAGGATGACCCGGAACATGGCGTTCACATCCGGAAGCGGCAACACCCTGCTGCGCCTGCAGGAGGACGGCAACCTCGTCGTCTACAAGGTGACCGGCGAGCCCAAGCCTGCCTGGCAGGCCGAGGGCGCCTGGCACCAGGGCTACGAGGCCATCATGCAGGAGGACGGCAACTTCGTCCTCTACAACCGCGACCGCAGGGCTGTCTGGGCCTCGAACACCTCCGGCCACCCCGGAGCCGTCCTCGTCGTCCAGGACGACCACAACGTGGTCATCTACTCCAAGGGACAGGCGATCTGGCAGACCAACACGGCCGGCTGACGCCGTTCACGGCGTGAGCCGAGGAGGCCGCGGGCCGGGCGCGCAGTGTCGCCCGGGGCCCCGCGGCCTCCGCCGCGTCAGGCGGGAGTCACGCGAAGGCCGGGATCAGATGCTCCCCGTACGCATCAACGGTCGCCTCCCGCGCATCGTGCATCGCATACACCGCGAACTGGTCCACCCCCAACTCCCTCAGCTGCTCCAGCCGTTCGCGGTGCGCGGCGACCGGGCCCAGCAGGCAGAAGCGGTCCACGATGTCGTCCGGCACGAAGTCCGTGGACGGGTTGTCCGCCCGGCCGTGGTGGCTGTAGTCGTAGCCGTGCCGCTGCTTGATGTACGCGGTCAGGGTCTCGGGGACGGCCCCCGAGGCCTCCCCGTACCGCTCGACCAGGTCGGCCACGTGGTTGCCCACCATGCCGCCGAACCACCGGCACTGCTCCCGCGCGTGCGCCATGTCGTCGCCCACGTACGCGGGCGCGGCCACGCAGATCGTGACGGACGCGGGGTCGCGGCCGGCCTCCGCGGCCGCGTTCCGCACCGCCTTCACCATCCACTCCGTCAGGTACGGGTCGGCGAGCTGGAGGATGAAGCCGTCCGCCTCCCGCCCGGCCAGGGCCAGCGCCTTGGGCCCGTACGCGGCCATCCACACCGGGAGCCGGCCGTCGCGGACCCACGGGATGCGCAGGGCCGTGCCGTGGACGTCCGTCTCGCGGCCCTCGGCGAGGTCGCGGATGATGCGCATCGACTCGCTGAGCGCGGCCAGGGTGTTCGGCCTGCGGCCCGCGACCCGCATCGCCGAGTCGCCGCGGCCGATGCCGCACACCGTGCGGTTGCCGTACATGTCGTTGAGGGTGGCGAAGGTGGAGGCGGTGACCTCCGGGGTGCGGGTGGAGGGGTTGGTGACCATGGGGCCGACGATCAGCCGCTCGGTCCGTTCCAGGATGCGGCTGTAGATGACGAACGGCTCCTGCCACAGCACGGCCGAGTCGAAGGTCCAGCCGTAGCGGAAGCCTGCCTGCTCGGCGCGGCGCATGAGCTCCACGACGGCGGTGGCGGGCGGGTCGGTCTGCAGGACGAGGCCGAAGTCCACGGTGCACGTGCTCCTTACGGGAGGTACTGACAGGTGGTGCGGGGGATGTAGCGGCCGTGTCCGGCGCGTCCGGTGAACGTCCGCCGGTCGATGACGACGTCGCCGCGGGACAGGACGGTCTCGGCCTGTCCGGTGATCTCCTTGCCCTCGTACGCCGAGTAGTCGACGTTCATGTGGTGGGTCCGGGCGGAGAGGGTCTGACGGGCCTGCGGGTCGTAGACGACGATGTCGGCGTCGGCGCCCGGGGCGATGGTGCCCTTGCGCGGGGCCAGGCCGAACATGCGGGCGGGGGCGGCGCAGGCGATCTCGATCCACCGGCGGCGGGTGAGGTGCCCGTCGACGACGGCCTGGTGGAGGAGGTCCATCCGGTTCTCGATGCCGGGCAGGCCGTTGGGGATCTTCGAGAAGTCGCCGCGGCCGAGCTCCTTCTGGCCTGCGAAGCAGAACGGGCAGTGGTCGGTGGAGACCACCTGGAGGGCGTCCGTGCGCAGCCCGCGCCAGAGCGCCGCCTGGTGTTCGCGGGGGCGCAGCGGCGTGGAGCAGACGTACTTGGCGCCCTCGAAGCCCGGTTCGGCGAGGTTGTCGGTGGACAGGAACAGGTACTGCGGGCAGGTCTCGCCGAAGACCGGCAGCCCGGCCGTGCGGGCCTGCGCGAGCTCCGCGACGGCCTCCTGCGCCGAGACGTGCACGACGTACAGCGGGCTGCCGGCGACGCGCGCGAGCTGGATCGCGCGGTGGGTGGCCTCGGCCTCCAGCAGGGCCTTGCGGACCTCGCCGTGGAAACGGGGGTCGGTCCGCCCTGCGGCGAGGGCCTGTTCGACGAGGACGTCGATGGCGATGCCGTTCTCCGCGTGCATCATGATCAGGCCGCCGTTGCCGGAGGCCCGTTGCATGGCGCGCAGGATCTGCCCGTCGTCGCTGTAGAAGACGCCCGGGTAGGCCATGAAGAGCTTGAAGGAGGTCACCCCCTCGCCGACCAGGAGGTCCATCTCCTTCAGCACGCCCTCGTTCACGTCGGAGAGGATCATGTGGAAGGCGTAGTCGACGGCGCACTGTCCCTCGGCCTTGGCGTGCCAGGTGTCGAGCCCCTCGCGCAGCGCCTGCCCGCGCGGCTGGACGGCGAAGTCGACGATCGTGGTGGTGCCGCCCCAGGCGGCGGCCCGGGTGCCGGTCTCGAAGGTGTCGGAGGAGGCGGTGCCGCCGAAGGGGAAGTCGAGGTGGGTGTGGCCGTCGACGCCGCCGGGGATGACGTACTTCCCGGTCGCGTCGATGGTGCGGTCGGCCGTCCAGCCCTGGGCGTACGCGCTGTCGGGCGCGGCCAGTGCCGCGATCGTGCCGCCCTCGACGAGGACGTCGGCGTGCATCTCCTCGGCGGCGGTGATGACGAGCCCGCCGCGGATGACGGTCCGTCGGGTCATGGCCGTTCCTTCCCGCCGATGGTGTCCTGGACCCGGCGCAGCACGCCTTCGAGGATCTCCGCGCCCTGTCCGGCCTCGGCGACGGTGAGGGTGAGCGGCGGGGCGATGCGCAGGGTGTGGCTCTCGCGGCCGCCCTTGCCGATCAACAGCCCGGCCTCGCGGGCGTGTTCGAGGGCGAGGGAGGCGGCGCGCGGCGAGGGTGTGCCGTCGGGTTCGGCGAGCTCGACGCCGATCATGAGTCCGCGGCCGCGGACCTCGCGGACCACGGCCAGGCTCGCGGCGGCTTCGCGCAGCCGCTCGATCAGCAGGCCGCCGACGCGGCGGGCGTTGCCCTGCAGGTCGTGTTCCAGCAGGTGGGTGAGGTTGGCGAGGCCGGCCGCCATGGTGACGGGGCTGCCGCCGAAGGTGGAGATGGAGTTGGCGTCGAGGCAGTTCATGACCTCGGCGCGGGCGACGACGCCGCCGACCGACATGCCGTTGCCGATGCCCTTGGCGAAGGTGAGCAGGTCCGGCGGGCCGCTGGCGGCGTGGGCCTGCCAGCCCCAGAAGTGGTCGCCGGTGCGGCCCCAGCCGGTCTGCACCTCGTCGGTGATCCACAGGATGCCGTGCCGCTGCAGCACGTCGCGGAAGGCCGCGTAGAGGCCGTCGGGCGGGGCGGTGAACCCGCCGACGCCCTGGACGGGTTCGGCGATCAGGGCGGCGACGGTGCCGTGCACTTGACCGAGCATGTCCTCCAGGTCCGCCACGCACGCCGCGGTGAACTCCGCGTCGGACAGCTGCGCGTACGGGCCCCGGCTGCGCACCCCGCCGTGCACGTAGAGCGTCTGCAGCGGGGAGAGACTGGTGGGCGACCAGCTGGAGTTGCCGGTGATGCCGACGGCGGAGAAGGAGCGGCCGTGGTAGCTGTTGCGCATGGCCAGCACCTGGTTGGAGCGCCGGTACGTGGTGGCCAGCAGGAGGGCCGCGTCGTTGGCCTCGGTGCCGGAGGTGGTGAAGAAGACGCGCGCGTCGGGGATGCCGGAGAGGGCGGCGATGCGTTCGGCGAGTTCGACCATGTGCCGGTCGAGGTAGAGGGTGGAGGTGTGCAGGATGCGGCCCGCCTGCTCGGCGACGGCCTTGGTGACCTCGGGCAGCGCGTGGGCGGTCATGGTGGTGAGGATGCCGCCGAAGAAGTCCAGGTAGCGCCGGCCGGCGGCGTCCCACACGTACCGGCCCTCGCCGTGGGTGAGTTCGAGCGGCTCGCGGTAGTAGAGGGCGAGCCACTCGGGCATGACGGCGCGGTGCCGCGCGTGCAGGCCGGTCACGGCCGGGCCAGCCCGTCGTAGGCGTCGGGGCGGCGGTCCCGGTAGAAGGCCCACTGCCGGCGCACCTGGTCGATGAGGCCGAAGTCCAGGTCGCGGACGACGAGTTCCTCCTTGGTGTCGCTCGCGACGTCGCCGACGAACTGCCCGCGCGGGTCGACGAAGTACGAGGTGCCGTAGAAGTCGTTGTCCCCGTACTCCTCCTGACCGACGCGGTTGATGGCGGCGACGAAGTACTCGTTGGCGACGGCTGCCGCGGGCTGTTCGAGCTGCCAGAGGTAGGCGGACAGGCCGCGCGAGGTGGCGGAGGGGTTGTAGACGAGCTGGGCGCCGTTGAGGCCGAGCTGCCGCCAGCCCTCGGGGAAGTGGCGGTCGTAGCAGATGTAGACGCCGATGCGGCCGACTGCCGTCTCGAAGACCGGCCAGCCGGCGTTGCCCGGCTTGAAGTAGTACTTCTCCCAGAAGCCCTTGACCTGGGGGATGTGGTGCTTGCGGTACTTGCCCAGGTAGCTGCCGTCGGCGTCGACGACGGCGGCGGTGTTGTAGTAGAAGCCGGACTGCTCGACCTCGAAGACCGGCACCACGATCACCATGCCGGTCTCGCGGGCGAGGCGCTGCATCCGCTGCACGGTGGGCCCGTCGGGGACGGGCTCGGCCCAGCGGTAGTGCTCGCTGTCCTGCACCTGGCAGAAGTAGGGCGCGTTGAAGACCTCTTGGAACCCGATCACCTTGGCGCCCTGCGCGGCGGCGGCGCGGGCGTGTTCCTCGTGCTTGGCGATCATCGACTCGGTGTCGCCGGTCCAGGTGGCCTGGACCAGGGCGGCGCGGACAACGTTGGCCATGAGCTGCTCCTCTGCCGGAACGGCTTGCGCCTGGCGGGCACGCGAAGATCCGCTCCGCGTGGGGATGGATGCGACCGTAGGACCCGTCACACGCTGTGGCAAGACCATCGCTCCCGTGGTTTGCCGGAGGCACGGCATCAACAGGGAAGCTTGCAAGTTTCCCTTTTCATTTCATAGACTGCCGGCATGACTGCCACCACGCTCGACCCCCGGACCGCACTCGTCCTCATCGATCTCCAGAACGGCATCACCGCCCTGCCGACCGTCCACCCCGCCGACGAGATCGTCGGACACGGCGCCCGCCTCGCCGAGGCGTTCCGCAAGCACGGCCTGCCGGTGGTCCTCGTCCGTGTCGTCGCCGCACCTCCGGGACGGGCGGACGTCGCCGGGCACGCGGGCGAGTTCCCGGCCGCGTTCGCGGAGCTGCGGCCCGAACTGGGCTGCACGGACGGGGACATCGTGGTGACGAAGCGCCAGTGGGGCGCGTTCTACGGCACCGACCTGGACCTGCAGCTGCGGCGGCGGGGCGTCACCCAGATCGTGCTGGCGGGCATCTCGACGAGCATCGGCGTCGAGTCGACGGCGCGCTCCGCGCACGAGCACGGGTACCACGTGACGATCGCGACGGACGCGGTCACGGACCTGGACGCGCAGGCGCACCGCAACAGCCTGGAGAAGATCTTCCCGCGGCTCGCGGAGACGGGCACCACGGACGAGGTCATCGCGCTGCTCGCGTCACGACAGTGACAGGAACACCAGGGCGACCGCGACCGCGCAGTACCCCACCAGACCCAGCACCGCCGCGCGGCGGTTGAGGCGTTCCACCTTCGCCGGGTCGTCCCCGTCGACCGTCCAGCGCCAGCACAGCACCGTGGCCAGCACGGCGAGGAGGACGTAGGCCAGGGTCAGCAGGTGCAGCCAGTCGACGAGCGTCAGCCCGCGCGTGCTGGTGACCACCGTGCCGACCTGCTGCATGTTCAGCATCACGACGAACAGCCCGCCGCCCAGCAGGGCCAGCCGGCTCTGCAGGGAGTCCAGGCGCTCGGCGATGCCCAGCTCCCGGTGGTGTGCGGGCAGCAGGAACGTCGCCGTGACGAGCAGCAGCGTGAGGTACAGCGGACCGGTCAGCTTCCAGAAGACGGTGGGGTCCTCGCGCACCAGGTCGGCCTCGATGACGACCGCGCTGCGGGTGCTGCCCGCACCGCGCGGCAGCGCGGGGTCGCCGAAGTTGGTGGGGAAGCTCCGCTCGGCCGGGGCCAGCCGGAAGCCCGTCAGCTTCCATCCGTCGGGCGCGATCGCCATGTTGTGGGCCGAGTTCGTGTTGTCCGGGGTGAACCGGAAGTGCCCGGTGTCGGAGTTGGCCGTGAGCACGATCTCCAGCCGGTGCCGGTCGAAGGGGAAGGCACGCAGGTCCCAGTCCTGCCGGAACGTCCCCTGCACCCGCACCAGATCGCGGAACAGACCCCGGGACTCCGACAGCCTGGAGTCGTCCTTCTGCGGGGTGTTGCCGTTGCTGAACGCCACCGTGGGCAGCGGGTCCAGATCCTTCTGCGGGCACACGGACCACAGGGTGAACCGGGCGTCGAAGGAATGCTTGATGGGATCCAGGTTGTACAAATCGTTGAGATAGGCACCGAGTTCGCACGTGGGAACCGCCGACGGCGCGGCAGCGGCCGGGGCTGCGGACCACAGCCCCAGCGCCGCCACCACACCGGCCAGCAGGACCGACACGGCCATGCCGGCGAGCAGGACCCGCCGGCCGACATGAACTGCACACTCCCCCACGGGACTTATGCTGTGCAGCACCCGCCCGGGTCAATCGGATCGGCGGACCGATCCACTCGTACGGGGGATGGCTCGCTGCTCAGCGCGAGCCGCTCAGTGCGACGGGCCGTCCGGCCGCACCACCATCGCCGAGCCGCCGCCGCGCCGCACCTTCTCCGCCGCCGCCAGCCATCGCCCGTCCGGCAGGCGCTGCACCCCGGTCGCCGCGCCGATCTCCGGGTTCAGGGTGAACGCGTGCCCCCGCGCCTCCAGCAGGGCGCGCAACGGGCTGTTCCACAGGCCCGGTTCGAGCTCGGTCTGCGCCGCGTTGCGCTGACTGGCCCGCGGTGCGGCGATGGCGTCGACGAGCGGCATGCCGCGGTCCACGTGGTTGAGGAAGGTCTGCAGCACCGTCGTGATGATCGTCGCGCCGCCGGGCGAACCGAGCGCGAAGGCGGGCCTGCCGTGGTCCAGGACGATCGTCGGCGCCATCGAGGAGCGCGGGCGCTTGCCGGGGCCGGGCAGGTTGGGGTCGTGCACGCCCGGGGTGACGGGGGTGAACGAGAAGTCGGTCAGCTCGTTGTTGAGCAGGAACCCGCGCCCGGGCACGGTGATGCCGCTGCCGCCCGTCTGCTCCAGGGTGAGCGTGTAGGCGACGACATTGCCCCACTTGTCGGCCACCGTCAGATGCGTGGTCTGCTGCCCCTCGTACGGCGTCGGGGCGGGCGTGCCGGCCCGCGTGCCGCACGGCGCCGGGTGGCGCGGGTCGCCGGGGGCCAGCGGACTGGTCAGCACCTTGTCGTCCTTGACGAGGCAGGCGCGCGAGTCCGCGAACTTCTCGGACAGCAGCCCCTTTTCGGGGACGCTCTCCTGCGCCGGGTCGCCGACCCACCGGTTGCGGTCGGCGAAGGCGATCCGGCTCGCCTCGATGTAGCGGTGCAGATAGGTCGCCCGGTCCGCCTTCCGGAGGTTGCCGCGTTCCAGGATGTTGAGGGCCTCCCCCATCGTCGTGCCGCCGGAGGAGGACGGGGCCATGCCGTAGACGTCGAGCCCGCGGTACGCCACCCGGGTCGGCGCCTGCTGCTCGATCCCGTACGCCGCCAGGTCCTTCACGGTCAGGCCGCCGGGGCGCGCCAGGCGGTGCGAGGCCGGGTCGACGGGCGGCTTGCGGACGGTGCGTACGAGGTCGCGCCCCACGGCGCCGTGGTAGACGGCACCCATTCCCTGCTCGGCCAGCAGGGCATAAGTACGGGCCAGGTCGGGGTTCTTGAGGGTGCTGCCGACGGCGGGCGGCTTCCCGCCCGGCAGGAAGATCTTGGCGGTGGCGGGGAAGTCCTTGAAGCGCGCCTGGTTGTCGGCGGTCTGCTGGCGGAAGGTGGCGTCGACGGTGAAGCCGTTGCGCGCCAGCCGCTCGGCCGGGCGCAGCACTTGGGCGAGCGGCCGGCTGCCCCAGTTGCGCAGGGCGGTGTCCCAGGTGGCGGGGGTGCCGGGCGTGCCGACGCTGAGGCCGCTGGTGACGGCGTCGGCGAAGGCGATCGGCTTGCCCTTCTCCAGGAACAGGTCCTTGGTCGCGTCGAGCGGGGCGCGTTCGCGGCCGTCGAGCGTGGTGACCTTGTGCGTACGGGCGTTGTAGTAGACGAAGTAGCCGCCCCCGCCGATGCCGGCGGAGTAGGGCTCGGTGACGCCGAGGGCGGCGGCGGTGGCCACGGCCGCGTCGACCGCGTTGCCGCCCTTGCGCAGCACCTCGATGCCCGCGGCCGTGGCATTGGCGTCGACACTGGCGACCGCGCCGCCGTACCCGGCGGCGACGGGGGACTTCGGGGGCGGTGCGGCGGCAACGGACGCGTGGGCGGGGGCCGTTGCGGCCCCGCCGACGAGCGCGGCCGCCGCGACGAGAACGGGCAGGCGCCGGTGGGTGGTCGGTCTCGCGAGGGTCACCACTACCTCCATTCGGCCGGACGGGCCCCGGAGCCTACCGCCCCGTAGGGGCGCGGCGACAGGTCCGGGCGCGCCCGGCGCGATACCGCGCCCCGTAAGGGGCGCGGGGAACTGCGCGAGCAACCACAACAGACCCGCAGCCGACGACCGACCGGCCCGCGCCCGTAGGGGCGCGGGGAACTGCGCGACAAGCCACGGACGGCCCGCAGCCGAGGTTCTCGGGGCTTTCACCCCGGCCCCCCCGGGGGGCGTCGGCTGCAGGCCGGCGGTGGCTGATCGCGCAGTTCCCCGCGCCCCTACGGGGCACCGCCCTCAGTGCCGGCGCAGCGCGCCGGAGACCGAACCCGCCATCGCCCGCTCCCCCTTGGCATTGGGATGGAACGGCGCAGCCGGACTCTCGGGGTGAACGCCCTCGATCCACCGCTCGGCAGCCGGCTCGCACACGTCGTGACCGACCGTCGTCCGGTACGTGTCGACGTACCGGACGTGCGCCTTGCGCGCCTGCTGCCGCAACATCGCATTCAGCCGCTTCTCGGTGTCACGCAGATACACAACGTCGCCCGCGGCGATCGGCACGGCCGGGAAACACCCGGCCCCGCTGTCCGGCATGATCGCGGGGTAGCCGACGAGCGCGACACGGGCGTGCGGTGCGCGCTGGTGAACGGCCTTGAGCACCTTGGCGATCTTGGGGGCGGCATCGTTGATGCGGTTGACGAGCTGGTCGGCGCCGCCCGCGGTGAACTGCTTGCGGCACGGGGCGCCGGCCGGGTCGGTGGGCGACAGCTGCGCGCAGGTGCCGATGATGCTGCCGAAGCCGATGTCGTTGCCGCCGATGCCGACGGTGACGAGGGTGGTGCGCTTGCTCAGGGCGTTCAGCTGGGGCGGGTTGGCGCCCTGCGCGCGCCACATGTCGTCCGTGGTGGCGCCGCTGCAGCTGACGTCCTTGAAGGAGGACGCGTGCAGCTTCTTGGCCGTCAGCGAGGGGTAGTTGACGCTGGAACGGGCGCAGTCGCCGCCGGACTGCTGCGGGATGCCGGGGCCGGAGGTGTAGGAGTCGCCGAGGGCGACGTAGGCCTCGCCGCCGCGGGTGGCCGGGGCGGCGGCCGCGGGGGCGGCGGCGCCGGCCGCCAGTGCCGTGGCCGCGCCGAACGCCGCCAGCGCTCTTCCGTACTGCCCACCGCGTCCATGCGCCTGCGACACCATTGCCTCCGAGAATGTCGAGAAAAGACCTGTACGCGACCACCGTTCGGTGATCAACGCCAGGCCAGATTCACCGCACGTCAACGGTCTGTCAATCCCATCGGCCCGGTGTGGCCCGGCTCCACCCCGGTGCCATTAATTGGACTCCAGAAGTCCAATTAGATAGATTGCTGCCGTGCGACTGACCAAGAGCACGGACATCGCCCTGCGCATCGCCATGCGCCTGGCGGTTGCCGACGAAGCACAGGCGCCGACCACCCGCGAAGTGGCCGGCGAGGTCGGCGTGCCCTACACGCACGCCGCCAAGGTGGTCAGCCGCCTTCAGCACCTCGGGGTCGTCGAGGCCCGCCGGGGCCGGGGCGGCGGCCTCAGCCTCACCCCCCTCGGGCGCACCGGCTCGGTCGGCCGGCTCGTGCGCGAACTGGAGGGCACCGGCGACGTCGTCGGCTGCGAGGACGAGCCGCCGTGCCCGCTGCGCTCGGCATGCCGGCTGCGCAGTGCGCTGCGCGCCGCGCAGGAGGCGTTCTTCGCCGCCCTCGACCCGCTCACCATCGAGGAGCTGACCGGCCCGCCCACCGGACCGGTCCTGCTGAGCCTGAGCCCGCACCCCCCGCAGACCTGACAGACCCTCCCCCCCGGGGGCGCTTTCTCGCGCCCTTTAATGCGAATTTAAGATGCAAGTTAAGGAGCTGAGCCGTCGATGCTGTCACCCAAGTCGACCGAGGTCGTCCGCGCCACCCTGCCCGCGGTCGGCGGTGCGATAGGCGAGATCACGCCGCTCTTCTACAACAAGCTCTTCACCGCCCGCCCGGAGCTGCTGCGCGACCTGTTCAACCGCGGCAACCAGGCCAACGGCAGCCAGCAGCAGGCCCTTGCGGGCTCCATAGCCGCGTTCGCCTCGGCGCTGGTCGAGCACCCGGACGTCCGCCCCGACGCGATGCTCGCGCGCATCGCGCACAAGCACGCGTCACTGGGCATAGCGCCCGAGCAGTACCCGATCGTCCAGGAGCACCTCTTCGCCGCGATCGTCGAGGTGCTCGGCGGCGCGGTCACCCCCGAGGTCGCGGCGGCCTGGGACGAGGTGTACTGGCTGATGGCCAACGCGCTCATCGCCCTGGAGGCGCGGCTCTACGAGCAGGCGGGCACGGCCCCCGGCGAGGCCGGGTTCCCCTGCGAGGTCGTGGGCCGCTTCCGGGAGACGGACGAGGTGACGACCTTCGTCGTGCAGCCGGCCGACGGGCGGCCGGTGCCGGCCGGGCGGCCCGGCCAGTACGTATCCGTCCAGGTGACGCTGCCGGACGGGGCGCGGCAGATCCGCCAGTACAGCCTGTCCGGACAGCCGGACGGGGCCCTGCAGTTCAGCGTCAAGCGGGTCGCCGACGGCGAGGTGTCCGCCCACCTGCACGACCACGTGCAGGTGGGGGAAACGATTCTCGTCAGCGCCCCCTTCGGTGACGTCGCCCTGGAGGACGGGGACGCGCCGGTGCTGCTCGCCTCCGCCGGTATCGGCTGCACGCCCATCGTGGGCATGCTGACGCACCTGGCCGCAACGGGCGCGCAGCGCAAGGTGATTGCGGTGCACGCCGACCGCAGCCCGGCGGTGCACGCCTTCCGGGCCGACCTGCACTCGTTGGTCGCCAAGCTGCCGGACGCCGAGGCGCACGTCTGGTACGAGACCCCTGCGGGGAGCTGGCCGGAGGAGCGGACCGGACACGTCGACCTTGCCCGAATCGACATCCCTGCAGGCACCGTCGCCTACCTCTGCGGCCCGCTGCCCTTCATGCGCGCGGTGCGCGCCCAGCTGCTGGAGGCAGGCGTGGCGCCCGCCGACATCCACTACGAGGTCTTCGGCCCGGACCTGTGGCTGGGCGCAGAGGGGTGAGTCGCCTCGGCCCCCGGCAGCAGCATGCCCGGCTCTGCCGGGGCCACCTCCACCGCATCGGTCTTGACGCTGCGCCGCTCCCAGCGCGACGCCCACGTCGCGCAGCGTGACAGCAGCATGCACATCCCGATGTAGATCGGGGAAATGATCATCACGACCGGGATGAACGGCAGGTCGTAGTCCAGGTTGCTCGCGATCAGCTTGCCCGCGTGCAGGAACTCCTCGTAGGTGATCAGGAATCCGAGCGAGGTGTCCTTCAGGGCCACGACCAGCTGGCTGATGATCGCCGGCAGCATGGCCCGTACCGCCTGCGGCACCAGCACGTACGACATCACCTGCGTCTTGCGCATGCCCAGCGAGTACGCCGCCTCCCGCTGCCCGCGCTCCACGGAGTTCACGCCGGTGCGGAAGACCTCCGCGAGCACCGAGCCGTTGTAGAGGGTCAGCCCCGTGACGAGCGCGGGCAGGGGCTGGACCTTCAGGGCCACGAAGACGAAGAAGATCATGACCAGGACCGGCATCGCCCGGAAGAACTCCACCACCACGGTGGCCGCCCAGCGCACGGCGCGGTGCTCGGACAGCCGCCCGCAGGCGAGCAGTCCGCCCAGGACGAGGGAGAGCACGGCCGCGTAGGCGAACGCCTTGAGCGTGTTGCCGAGGCCCCGGAGCAGCATCTCCTGGATGCCCTTGTACGCGAAGGGCCGCCACTTCGCCGCCGTGAACTGCTCGGTGTCGAACAGGAGATAGAGCACCAGGGCGATCACGGCCAGGATCACGGCCGTCGCCGCGACGCCGTAGAGGCGGTGCCGCCGGACGGCGAGCGGGCCGGGGATGTCGTACAGCGCGGTGCCGGTCGTGCTCATCGGGCGACTCCCCAGCGCTTCTCCAGCACATTGAACAGTGCGCTGATGGACAAGGTCACGATCAGGTAGCCGACGGCGATCCAGATGAACGACCAGACGATGCTGTAGCCGAGTTCGTTGAGCGTCTTGTACGTGCCGAGGAGTTCGGTGACGCTGAACGACCCGGCGATCGCCGAGTTCTTGGCGAGGGCGATCAGGGTCGAGCCGATGGGCGGGATGACCGAGCGGAAGGCCTGCGGCAGCACGATGCTGCCGAGGGTCTGCCCGAAGCTCATGCCGAGGCTGCGGGCCGCCTCGCCCTGGCCGGGGGGCACGGTGTTGATGCCCGAGCGCACGGCCTCGCAGATGAACGCCGAGGTGTAGCAGCCCAGGGCGAGGACGGCGAAGAGCTGGAACGGCAGGACGACGCCGAAGCGCGGCAGGCCGAGCAGCACCGCGAAGAACAGCAGGGTCAGCGGGGTGTTGCGCAGCACCGCGACCCACGCCGTGCCGAAGGCGCGCAGCGAGCCGACAGGGGCGACCCGGAACGAGGCCATCACGAAGCCGAGGGCCAGCGCGAGCAGCGAGGCGTAGACGGTGAGTTCGACGGTGCCGAGCAGGCCCTTGCCGTACAGGGAGAGGTTGTCGGTGAGGACGTTCATGAGGCGGTCCCGTAGCGGTCGACGGCGGGGGGCTGCGGGGCGGGCACCCCGGACAGGCCGAGGGTCGCGTCGTAGGCCTTCTTCCAGTCGCCGTTCTTGATGTGCGCCTCGATGGCATCGTCGAGGGCGAGGCGCAGGGCGGTGTCGGCGCGGGGCACGCCGATCCCGTAGGGCTCCCGGGAGAAGGGCTTTCCGGCCAGCCGCAGTTGGTCGGGCGCCTTGGCGGCGAAGCCCATCAGGATGGTGTCGTCGGTGGTGACGGCGTCGACCTGGAAGGTGAGGAGGTTGTCGACGCAGATCGAGTAGGTGTCGTAGGCGACGGCCTTGATCTTGGGGTAGTCGCGCTGGATGCGCTGCAGGGGGGTGGAACCGGCTGCGGAGCAGACCTTCTTGCCGTCCAGGTCCTGGGGTCCGTCGATGCCCTTCTCGTCCTTGCGGACCAGCAGCGACTGGCCGGCGATGTAGTAGGGCCCGGCGAAGCCGACCTGCTTCTTGCGGAGGTCGTTGATGGTGTAGGTGCCGACGTAGTAGTCGATCTGGCCGTTCTGCAGGGCGGTTTCGCGGTTGGCCGAGGCGATGGTGCGGAAGACGATCGTCTTCGGGTCGAAGCCGAGGGAGGCGGACATCATCTTCGCGATCTCGATGTCGAAGCCGGAGTAGACGCCGGTGGCGGGGTCCTTCTCGCCCAGGTAGGGCTGGTCCTCCTTGGCGCCGACGACGAGGTGGCCGCGGTTCCTCGCGGCACGCCAGGTGGGCGAGTCGGGCAGCTCGAAGCCGGTGGCGACGTGGTAGACGGGCAGCTGTTCGGGCTTGGGGCCCTTGACGGGCGGGCTGCCCTCCCTGCCGCAGGCGGCGGCGAGGAGGGCGACGGCGGTGAGGGCCAGTGCGGCAACGCGGCGTCGCATGTGTCGTCACCCGCTCAGTGCTTGAGGATCTTGGAGAGGAAGTCCTTGGCCCGTGCGCTCTCGGGGGCGGTGAAGAACTCCTCGGGCGTGCGGTCCTCGACGATGCGCCCGTCGGCCATGAAGACGACGCGGTTGGCGGCGGAGCGGGCGAAGCCCATCTCGTGGGTGACGACCACCATCGTCATGCCGTCCCGGGCGAGCTGCTGCATGACCTCCAGCACCTCGTTGATCATCTCCGGGTCGAGGGCCGAGGTCGGCTCGTCGAAGAGCAGCGCCTTGGGGTCCATGGCCAGCGCGCGGGCGATGGCCACGCGCTGCTGCTGCCCGCCGGACAGCTGCGCGGGGTACTTCTCGGCGTGGGCGAGCAGTCCGACGCGCTCCAGCAGCTCGCGCGAGCGCCGGTCGGCCTCCTCCTTGCCGCGCTTGCGCACCTTGACCTGGGCCAGCGAGACGTTGGCGAGCACGGTCCTGTGCGCGAAGAGGTTGAAGGACTGGAAGACCATGCCGACCTCGGTGCGCAGCCTGGCCAGCGCCCGGCCCTCCTGGGGCAGCGGCTGTCCGTCGAGGAGGATGGTGCCGGACTCCACGGGCTCCAGGCGGTTGATGGTGCGGCAGAGGGTGGACTTCCCGGAGCCGGAGGGGCCGATGATGACGACGACCTCGCCGCGTCCGACGGTCAGGCTGACGTCCTGCAGCACGTGCACTGCGCCGTAGTGCTTGTTGACGTTGCGCAGTTCGATCAACGGCTCGACGGCCATACCAGCCCTACCTGTCCTCAGCTGCCCGTAGTCGCTGCACAGCAGTCGCCGCAAATTAATCCGCCTCGGTACGGGGCTTCACCGGCGACACGCATCCGCAAGGGGATTGAGCCGGATCGGGGCCGCATCAGCCGCCATTTGCCCTAGGTACACAGACGGAGCCTGGGTACCTAGCCTGTGGGTCCATACGGGGGAGCCCGGGAGAGGAGAGCCTGGCGTGGGGGACAGCAGACCGGTGTATCTGCGCATCGCGGACGATCTGCGGCGGCGCATCGACGAGGGCGGCCTCGCCGTGGGCGACCGCATCCCGTCCCGCTCCGAGCTGAAACGCGCCTACACGGCCAGCGACCAGACGGTGGACCGCGCGGTGCGCGTGCTCAAGGCGGCCGGGTACGCGGAAGGGCAGTTCGGGCGGGGCGTGTTCGTCACCGACCGGGCACCGCTGGGGACGCTGCTGCGCTCGACGGGCGCGGTCGACACCCCGTTCGCCGCACAGATCCGCGGCTACGGGACGGTGCCGCCGGCGGGCCACCCCGCCACCGCCCTCACCTGGGAGGCGTCCTCCGCCGAGACGCCCGCCCCGGCGCCGGTCGCCGAGCGGCTCGGGATCGGGCCCGGCGAGCCCGTGCTGTGCACGCAGTACGAGTACCTGGCCAACCGGCACCCGGTGCAACTGGCCACCAGCTGGGAGCCGCTGACCATCACCGCGGGCACCGACGTCGCCCTCCCCGAGCGGGGCCCCTACGCCCGGCGCGGAGTGCGCGGCCGGCTGGCGGCCATCGGGATCCGGGTCGTCCGGGCCCGGGAGCTGGTGGGCTCCCGGCCGGCCACCACGCCGGAGGCGGAGGCGCTCGGCTGCGCGGCCGGGCAGTGCGTCACGGTCGTCGAGCGCACCCACTTCGACGGCGAGGACCGGGCCGTGGAGACCTCCGACATCGTGGTCCGCGCGGACCGCTGGCGGCTGGAGTACACGATCCCGTTCACGAGTTGAGCCTCGTGGGGCTTCAGACCTCCGCCAGCTCCGCGTAGAGCTGGGACAGCTCCGGGGCGCCGTCCGCCGCCCACTCGCGGCCCGCCTCCACCACGTCCGCCTCGCGGCCGTTCGCCAGCCGCACCACCGGCTGGCCGTCGGACCGGATCCGCCAGCCCGCGCCCGCGACCGTACGGACCACCACCGTGCCCAGGTACAGCCCCGCGTCGTTGCCGAGCCAGGGCACCAGCTCCGGATCCTCGCGCCAGCGCGGCTGCAGCTGGTCCAGCTCCTCCAGGGACTCCGGCGAATCGTCGAGCGCGACCCCCGCCGACTGCGCGTGCGCGCGCAGCAGTTCGCACTCCGACAGCAGTCCGGCCAGACCCTCCGGGTCCCGCCCGTCCGCCCCGGGCAGCGCCGCCCCGTGCGCAGTGCCCTGCCGCCTGCGCCAGCTGTCCAAGAAGGGAATGTTCATACCGGCCAGGATGTCACTCGCACGGATGGCCCCACCACAGGCGCGCGGCACACGACGTGACCGCCCGGCCTCCTTGACGTTCCCGCGGCGCCTCCTTAGCTTCATCCCGCCACAGTCGGAGCGGGTACGCAGGAAGGCATGAGTCGCATGCTGCGCACAGCGAAGATCGGCAGGACCCGGCACAGACGGTGGCGGACGGCGGCCGGAGCCGTCGCCGCAGGGGCCGTGTGCGCCCTGGTCCTCCCGCACTCCCCCGCCTTCGCCGCCGCCCCGGCGGCAGCACGAGAGCCGCTCCCCCTGGAGCGGCTCTTCGACAATACGGCGGTCAGCGACGACGGCCGCGTCCGGGCCGCGGACTTCGACGGCACGGGCGCCTCGCTCTCCGCCCAGGACCTGCGGGCCGCGGGCTGGACGCCCGGCCGCACCCTGACCCTCGACGCCTCGCCGCTGCACTGGCCCCGCTCCGGCACCGGGCAGCCCGACAACGTACGGGCCGCCGGGCAGGCCGTGAAACTGACCGGCCGCGGCGAGGCCCTCACCTTCCTCGTGGCCGGCACCGGCGGCCGGGCGAGCGGCCGGGGCACCGTCCGCTACCGCGACGGCTCCTCCGGCGGCTACACCCTCACCGCCCCCGACTGGAAGCGCGGACCGCTCACCACCAAGGCCGTCGGACTGCCCCACATCAACTCGCCGGCAGGCCAACAGGCCACGACCGCACGGCTGTACGCGGTGACCGTGCCGGTCGTCCGCAACCGCGAGGTCCGCTCCGTCGTCCTGCCGCGCACCGGCGACTCCGCCGCACTCCACGTGTTCGCGCTGGCGCTGCGCACTCCCTCGAACGGGTGGACCGGCAGCTGGGCGGCGCCCACGTCCGGGTACGCCTCCGTGGGTCCGTGGAGCGAGCGGACGCTGCGGCTCGTCGTGCACAGCAGCGCGGGCGGCCCGCGCACCCGGATCCGGCTGGCGAACACCTTCGCCGGGCACCCGGTGCGGATCGGCGCCGCCAGCGTGGCCCTGCAGGGCCGGGGCGCCACGGCGGCCGGGCGGCCCGTCCCCCTCGCCTTCGGCGGGCGGGCCGGGGCCGAGATCCCCGCCGGGGCCCAGCAGTTCAGCGATCCCGTGGGCTTCCGGGTGCCGGCCGACGGCAACCTGCTGGTGAGCCTCCATCTGCCCGGCACCGTACGGGCGTTGCCGGTGCACAGCTACACCGCCGGCCAGATCTCGTACCTCACCGTCGACGGCGCCGGCGACCGCACGCTCGAAACCGGCGACGCCTCCTTCCGCCAGACGCTGGGCAGTTGGCCGCTGCTCACCGGCGTGGACGCGGAGGGCGGGCCCGGCTCCGTGGTGGCGCTCGGCGACTCGATCACCGACGGCGAGCGCTCGACGCCCGGCGCGAACGTGCGGTGGCCCGACCTGCTGGCGCGCAGGCTGCGCGCCCAGCACTCGCTGCCCGCCCTCGGCGTGCTCAACGCGGGGATCTCCGGGAACCAGGTGGTCGCCGACCGCTACCCCGGCAACGGCACCAGCAGCGTCATGGCCGGGGTCGGCGCCGGCCACCGGCTGGAGCGCGACGTCCTCGCCCAGACCTCGGCCCGGACGCTGATCGTCTTCGAGGGCGTCAACGACATCCGGACGAACACGACGGCCGAACAGATCGTCGCCGCCCTGCGCTCGATCGCCGAGCAGGCGCACGAACGCGGGATGCGCGTGGTGGCCGCCACCATCGCGCCGTGCGGCGGCTTCCACGACTGCACCGCGGCCGCCGAGGCGAAACGCATCGCCGTCAACCGGCACATCCGGGGCGACGAGGACTCCTACGACGCCGTCTTCGACTTCGACGCGGCCGTCCGCGACCCGCAGCACCCCGAGCGGATGCTGGCGCGCTTCGACTGCGGCGACCACCTGCACCCCGACGACGCCGGGATGCGGGCCTTCAGCGACTCCGTGGAACTGCGCGAACTCGTCTGAGCCACACGCTACATGTCGAGGTCGACGACGACCGGGGCATGGTCCGAGGCGCCCTTGCCCTTGCGCTCCTCGCGGTCCACGTAGGCGTCCTTCACCGCACCGGCGAAGGGGGCGTTGCCGTAGACCAGGTCGATGCGCATGCCCCGGTTCTTGGGGAAGCACAGCTGCCGGTAGTCCCAGTA
Source organism: Streptomyces sp. AM25 (assembly GCF_058146165.1). NCBI lineage: Bacteria > Bacillati > Actinomycetota > Actinomycetes > Kitasatosporales > Streptomycetaceae > Streptomyces > Streptomyces sp. AM25. Next base: position 55,764 of record NZ_JBKIWN010000025.1, read on the forward strand.
CGTGTACGGGCGGTCGTACTTCAGCGGGCGGGGCACCACGTCGGACAGGCCCGTGTCGCGCAGGGCGGCGAGGGCGGCGCGCTCGGCGGGCGTGACGTGCGTGAGGCCCTCGAAGACGGCCGGGTCGTAGACGTCCTCGTCGGTCGGGGCCACGTTGTAGTCACCGAGGACCGCGAACGGGCGGCCGGCCGCCGCGTCCGCCGCCACCGCATCGCGCAGGGCCTCGAACCAGCGGAGCTTGTAGCCGTAGTGGTCGTGCTCGACGTCGCGCCCGTTGGGCACGTACACCGACCAGACGCGCACACCCCCGCACGTCGCGGAGATCGCGCGGGGCTCCTGTGCGCCCTCGTACTCCGGACCGCCCGGCAGGCCCGTGACCACCTCGTCCAGCCCGACGCGGGAGAGGACCGCCACCCCGTTCCACCGGCCCGTCGCGTTGACCGCCGCCTCGTAGCCCAGCTCGCGCAGCTCCGCCGTGGGGAACTGCTCCGCCGTGCACTTGGCCTCCTGCAGGCACAGCACGTCCGTGCCGCTGCTCTCCAGCCAGGCCAGGAGCCGGGGCAGCCGGGCGCCGATCGAGTTCACGTTCCAGGTGGCGATGCGCATGCTGCCACCCTAACGGCCGGGTGTGACAACGCCGCCCGCGTCGCCCCTCACAGCTCCCGGCTCTCCCCCGCCACCATCCGCCCGTGCTCGGCCCCCGAGACGCCGCCCGGCCCCTGCAGGCCGAGCATCCGGTCGTACACCGGCCGGGCCAGGTCGCTCAGCAGCCCGTCGTGGATGTCGATCGCGCGGCGCGGCTCGACCTCGCGGAGGTAGTCGATGACCTCCGAGACCTTGTTCCACGGGGCCATCACCGGCAGCATCAGCGTGTCGACGGGCCGGTCGGGAACGGTGAGCGCGTCGCCGGGGTGGAAGACGGAATCGTCGACGAAGTACCCGACGTTCGTGATCCGGTCGAGGTCCGGGTGGATCACGGCGTGCAGCTGCCCGTAGACGCGGACGTCGAACCCGGCGGCGGTGAAGGCGTCCCCCTCGCCGACCGTGTGCACCCGGCCGGGGAAGGCCGCCGCCACCTGTTCCGCGACGCTGCGCAGGGTCCACAGCTCGGCGGCCGGGTTCGCCTCCAGCGCGGCACGCAGCCGGCCCTCGTCGAAGTGGTCCGGGTGCTCGTGCGTGACGAGCACGGCGTCCGCCCCGACGGCCGCGTCCTGTTCGCTGAACCCGCCGGGGTCGATGACGAGCGTCCGGCCGTCCTTCTCCAACCGGACGCAGGCGTGGGAGTGCTTGGTCAGCTTCATGCCGCCCATCTTGCTACGGCTGCGGTTCCGCGGCCTCCTCCTGTCCGCCCTCCTCCGCGACGACGCGCCGTGCCACGGCGTAGGCCGCACGGACGGCCGGAGGGCTGCACGAGACCGCACACTGCAGCAGCACCTCCTTGACCTCCTCGGCCGCCACCCCGTGCCGGAGCGCCGCCCGCAGATGCACCTCCAGCTCGTCGAGGTGCCCGCCGGCCGTGAGCGCGGCGAGCGTGACGAGCAGCCGGCTCCGCAGATCCAGCCCCGGCCGGGCCCAGATCGCGGCGTCGCGCGCCACGACGAGCTCGTGGAAGTCGTCCTCGGCCGGGAGCCCGGACCCCGCGGGCAGCAGGAACGGAACGGCGCTGCCCGGCTGGGCGGGGCGGAGGTCGACGGCTGCGGCCGGGCGCTTGGCCAGGGCGTCGGGGGCGCTGGGGGCGCCGCCGGGCGGAACGGGACGACCGTCGACGGCGCCGGCCGGGCGGGCGGCCGGGGCGACGGTTCCTGCCGTGGCGGGGCCGCCGGGCGGCGGGACGGGGCGACCGTCCATCGCCACTGCGGGACGCGCGGACGGGGTTTCGGTCCCGGAGGGAGCATTGCCGGGCGGGACGGGCCAGCCGTCGGCGGCACCCGACGGGCCGACGGACACAGCAGCGGCACCTGCGGCGACCGGGCCACCGGACAGCGAGACGGAAGGGCCGTCAACGGCCCCCGCCGGACGCTCGGACAGGGAACCGGCCCCGGAAGGGGCGTTGCCCTGCGGGACCGGCCAGTCGTCGGCCGCGCCCGACGGGCGAGCCGGCACGCCGGCGGCACCTGTCGCGGCCGGACCACCGTCCAACGGGACGGCAGGGCCGGCAACCGTCCTTCCCGGACGAACCGGCGATGCGTCGGAATCCGTCGCCGGAGTGCTGCCTGCCGGAACCGGCCAATCGTCCACCGTCATCGGCCGGACAGACGTGCCACTCGGCCCGGCAGGCGGGGCATGCCAGTCACCGGCCGTCCCCGGGGCGGCCGGAGCGGGCCAGTCGTCGATCGCCGGCGGCCGGACGGGCGCAGTTCCTCCGCCGGGCGGGACCCGCCGGCCGTCGGCGGCCGAGCCGCCGTTCGTCGGAGCGACGCCCGCCGCGCCCGGCGCCTGAGCCGGCCAGGCGTCAGCCGCTGCCGCCGGGCTGTCGTCCTTCGGCGCGTGCCAGTCACCCGTCACACCTGCTGCGCGAGCGGGTACGGCGGTACCCGGCGGGGTGCTGCCGACCGCAACCGGCCAGTCGTCCGGCACCCCGGCCGGGCGGGACGGCAAGGCGGCCGGCGGAACAGGCCGAACACCGGCCGTCACAGCCGAGTCGGCCGCCGGAGCGTCCGGACGCGGACCCGGCGCGGCATCGCCGGGGCGAGCGGGCCCGGAGGCGGGGGTCGCCGGCGTGCTGCCCGACGGCACAGGCCAGTCGTCCCGTCCAGTCCCCGCACCCGCCGCCGCATCACCAAGGCGAGTGGGCCCGGAAGCCTGTGCCGCCGGAGTGCTCCCCGGCGGCACAGGCCAGTCGTCGGCCGCCGGAGCGGCGCTCCTCGGCGCAGCGTCCGGACGCGGACCCGGCACCGGCGACCAGTCGCCGGGCGTTTGCCCACTGCCGGGCGGCACCGGCCAATCGCCCTGCCCGGCCCCCGCGTCGCCGGGGCGACCGGGCCCGGGAACCGGCCCCGCCGGAGTGCTTCCCGACGGCACCGGCCAGTCGTCCCGCCCGACGCCCGCACGCGGCGCCGCATCACCAGGACCGCCGGACCCACCAGGCGCGGAAACCGGCCCCGCCGGAGCACCCGCGGCCGGCACCGGCCAGTCGTCCCCGCGCCCCGCCGCAGGCGCCGTCGCCCCGGGGACGCGGACCGCCGTGGCCGTCGCCGCCGGCGTCGTGAAGTGGCGGACCAGGAGGTCCGTCACCGCCGCAGGCTGTTCCACCGGAGTCAGGTGGCACGCCCCCGGCACGACCGCGAGGCGGGCGTCGGGGATGCCCGCGACCAGGGCGCGGGCCTGGGCGGGCGGGGTGAGCCGGTCGTCCGCGCCGACGACCACCAGGGTGGGGGCGGCGACGCGGGTCAGGTCCGCCTGCACGTCGAATGCGGCCAGCGCCTCGCACGCCGCCGCGAAGCAGTTCAGGTCGGTGCTGCGGACCATCTGGACGGCCCAGTCCACGATGGCCGGCTGTGCGCTCGCGAACGCGGGCGCGAACCACCGCTCGGGCACGGCGCGGGCGACCGGTTCGAGGCCGCCGCGGCGCACCCCCTCCGCGTCGACGGCGCCGAAGCGGGCCGCGGAGCCCAGCAGGGCGAGCGCGGCGAGGCGGTGCGGGTGGCGGAGGGCGAGGTCGATACCGAGGGCGGAGGCGAAGGAGCAGCCGGCGTAGTCGAAGCGTTCGATGCCCAGGGTGCCGAGGGTGGCGACGAGCCGGTCGGTGAGCTCGCCGACCGTGTGCGCGGGCTCGGCGGGCGATCCGCCGTGGCCGGGCAGGTCGAAGCGCAGAACGCGCCGGTTCCGGCTCAGTTCCGGGATCTGCCGGTCCCACATGTGCCATGTGGTACCCAGCTCGGGGCCCAGGACCAGGACGGGAGCGTCCTCTGGTCCGTCAGAGCGGTATTGCAGGGTGTTCGCCGGTCTCTCACTCACCCGCCCGACCCTCTCATGTATCGCGGCTGCCCCTATGGCGGGGGGCACGAGTGTACGGGCGGGCAGCGTAGCGTCCGACGTGTCGGACGACCCGGCCGGGCCACGGGGCCCGCCGAGGCTACTGCGCCGCGGTCACGTACCGCGTCCACAGCTCGATCGGCAGCGAACTGCCCACCGTGCCCTCAGGCGTTCCGCCGATGCCGTCCAGTGGGAGCAGTTCCTGCGTCCTGGGGTCGATGCGGGCGAGCGAGACCGCGGTCGACAGGGAGTCGCGGTAACCGACGTACCAAGCGGACTTGTTGTCCTGCGCGGTGCCGGTCTTGCCGGCCGTGCCGGGTCCGGCGGCCCGGGCCGGCTTCGCCGTGCCGTTGCGGACCGCCTCGCGCAGGGCGTCGTCCACGGCGCCCGCCACCTGCGGCGGCAGGGCCTGTTCGGGCTCCGGCCGCTCCACGGGCACGTCGTCGCCGTTGCGCCGGAGTCCGGCGACCGAGTACGGCTCGGTGTGCCGGCCCTTGGCGGCGAACGTGGCGTAGGCGTCGGCCATGCGGATGGCGCTGGGCGTGGCGGTGCCGAGCGAGAACGACGGCAGTTTGTCTCCGAGGCTGCTCTCCAGCAGGCCCGTCTGCACGGCCGCCTGGCCGACCCGGTCCAGGCCCACGTCCATGCCCAGCTGCATCATCGGGGTGTTGACCGACTGTGCGACCGCGTCCTTGAGCGGGATCCTCCCCCAGGACTCGTCGCCTTCGTTGACCGCTCTGACGATCTTCCCCGACCGGTCCCAGTAGGGGCCCTCCGGGGTCTGCAGGGAGACCTTGTCGTTGCCGTCGTAGAGCGTCGACGGCGTCACGCCGGTGCGGGGTTTGCCGCGCTCGCGCTGCACCCCGTCGCGCAGGGCAGCCGCGTAGACGAACGGGGTGAAGGCGCTGCCCGCGGGCACGACGGACGAATTGGCGTCGTTGAAGCCCTGCTTGAGGTAGTCCGGCCCGCCGTACAGGGCGACGATGCGCCCGTCGGTGGCCACCGACGCGGCGCCGATGCGGACATTGCGGTCGGCCTCGCGCCGGTCCGGGTCCAGACCGTTCCGCGCCTGCTCGACCGCCCGGGTGAGCGCTGTCATCCGCTTCTTGTCGAACGTGGTGCGGATCTGGTAGCCGCCGAGCGCGAAGTCCCGCTCGGAGACGTGGGAGTGGGCGAGCAGATAGGCGCGGGCCGTCTCGACGAGGTAGCCGGTCTGGCCGGTCAGCCCGGTGACCTTGGGCGGGGCGATCGGCTCGGGGAAGTGCGTGTACTGCGCGCGCTCCTGCTTGGAGAGCTTGCCGATGGCCACCATCCGGTCCAGGACCCAGTTCCAGCGCTCCACCGCGCGCTTGTGGTTCGCGGCGCCGGAGGCCGGGTCGTAGAGAGCGGCGCCCTTGAGCAGGGACGCCAGGAAGGCGCCCTCGCTCGCGTTCAGCTGCGAGACGTCCTTGCCGTAGTAGGCGTGGGCGGCGCGCTGGATGCCGTAGGCGCCGCGCCCGTACCAACTGGTGTTGAGGTACTGCTCGAGGATCTCGTCCTTGCTCATCCTGTTGTCGAGCTTGATCGCGATGAACATCTCGGTGAGCTTGCGCGAGAAGGTCTGTTCCTGGTTGAGGTAGGCGTTCTTCACGTACTGCTGGGTGATGGTCGAACCGCCCTGGGTGTCGCCCCCGGTGGCCATCCTGGAGACCGCGCGGACCATGCCGCTGAGGGAGACGCCATTGTCGGAGTAGAACGTCTCGTTCTCCGCGGCCAGCGCCGCCCAGCGGACCTTGCCGGGCACCTTCGCCAGCGGTGTGTCCTGCCGGTCGACCTCGCCGGTGCGGGCCATCTCGCTGCCGTCGGCCCAGTAGTAGACGTTGTCCTGCTGGGTGGCGAAGGCGTTGAGGTCGGCCGGTATCGCGGTGCGCATGAACATGATCGTCAGCAGTCCGGCCACGACGGCGACGGCGAGGCCGAGCAGCCCCAGCGTCTGGCGCCACGACGGTACCCAGCGCCGGAACCCCGTCCGCCCCGGGCGGGGATAGGCGGGGCGGAACCGCCGCAGTGCGGTCGCGAGCTGTTTGCGAGTGATCACTGTTCCGTCCGGCAACAGGGCAAGGGGCCCGGCCGCCGGGGGGGAGGCGGCCGGGCCGGTACGGGGGGTGTCAGCTGAGAGCGGAGGCGCAGGTGGTGGGGGTGGCGTGCGCCGGGTCGAGCGCGTTGGCCACTTCGTGGAAGGCGACGCGGTCGATCGTGCCGATCGCGGCGTGCTCCGAGATGTCGGCCTTGCACAGGTCCTGGAGGACGACGTTGCGGACGTCCGGACCGTTCAGGAACTGGGATGTGTACGGTGTGGCGATCTCGTCGTACTTGGTCGAGATGACCGTGTACTTCACACCCGGCACGGTGTCCGGCTTCGAGTTCAGCTTCTTCAGGAACTCCGACCCCACCAGCTGGTCCTCCACGCCGGGCAGGGTGAGCGAAACGACCTTGCGCGCGCCGGGGACGATGTCCGCAAGGCGGGAGAGCCCCGAGACGGTGGTGCCGTGGTTGTCGGGGGCGATGCCCACGAGCTTGCCGACCTTGCCGGCGCCGTCGAGGAAGTTGAGGTAGTAGCGCGGCAGGGGGCCGCCGCCCTGGGAGTGCCCGACCAGGTCCACCTTCTCGGCGCCGGTCGACTTCCGGACCTTGTCGACGAACGCGGACAGCTGCCCGGCCGACTTCTCGATCGGCCCGATGCCGTTGAAGAGCGGCACACCGGGCAACTGGCCGTAGTCGAAGGAGTAGACGCAGTAGCCGCGCTTGGCCAGGTAAGGGGCCCCCACCAGCCAGTTGTCCCAGGAGTTGGCGAAGGTGCCGTGGATCAGGACGACGGGCTGGGGGTGGGCGGCGGACGGCTTGCAGGACCAGTCGTTCCAGCCGCTGGTGACGGCCTTGCCGGCCGCGCCGTCGGCCGGGGCCGCCGAGGCCGCGGTGGAACCGAAGGACAGGGCCAGCGCCAGCGCCGAAACGGTACCGGCGAGGACACGGAGCGATCTCTTGCGTACGGACATGGGACAACCTCGCAAGTAGGGGGTTGGGAAACCGACTTCGAGCCGGAGTACCGGACGACAGGGTCAGCTGACGGCGGACTTGCAGGTGGTGGGGGTCGCGTGCGCCGGGTCGAGCGCGTTCTTCACCTCGTTGTAGGCGATGCGGTCGATCAGGCCCAGCGCGATGTGCTCGGAGACGTCGAGCTTGCAGAGGTCCTGGACCACCACGTTGCGCACGTTCGGGCCGGAGAGCTGCTGCGTCTTGTAGGGCGTGGCGATCTCGTCGTACTTGGTCGAGATGACCGTGTACTTCACACCCGGCACGGTGTCCGGCTTCGAGTTCAGCTTCTTCAGGAACTCGGAGCCGACCATCTGGTCCTGCACGCCGGGGACGGTGAGGTCCAGCACCTGGCTCACGCCGGGGACCTTGCGCCCGAGAATGGCCAGCCCGGAGGCAGTGGCGCCGTGGTTGTCCGGGGCCAGGCCTATGAGCTTGTCGACCTTGGAGGCGCCGTTCATGAACTCCATGTAGTAGCGGGGCAGGGGGCCGCCGCCCTGGGAGTGGCCGACGATGTCCACCTTCTTCGTCCCCGTGGACTTGAGGACCTTGTCCACGAAGGTGGACACCTCCCCTGCCGACTTGACGAGCGGCCCCTGGCCGTTGAGCGTCGGCATGTAAGGCAACTTGCCGTAGTCGAGGGAGTAGACGCAGTAACCCTCCTTGACCAGCGACGGGGCCGTGAGGAACCAGGTGTCCAGCTGGTTGGCCCAGGTGCCGTGGAGGAGGACGACGGGGTTGGGGTGGGCGGCGGACGGCTTGCAGGACCAGTTGTTCCAGCCGCTGGTGACGGTCTTGCCGGCCTTTGCGGTCTTCGCGTCTGCCGGGGCGGCGGACGCGGAGGCGGCGACCGCCGTCACGGCCATGGCCAGCGCCGTGGCGGTGCAGGCGAGGGCGGGGACGGATCTCTTGCGCGGGGACATGGGGGTGGTACCTCACAATGGGGGAACGGGGGGTTGCTTGACCAGGGACTTCCAGTCCGGGGACTGCGCCGGGTCCAGCCGGCGCATCCTCTCCAGGACCTGGGGATCCTGGACGTCCAGCCAGTCGGCGAGCTGTTTGAAGGTCACGCAGCGCACGCCGTCGCGCTTGCAGACCGACTTCACGACGTCCTCGACGGCCTTCATGTAGATGCCGCCGTTCCAGTCCTCGAAGTGGTTGCCGATGAACAGCGGGGCGCGGCTGCCGTTGTAGACGCGCTCGAAGCCGTCGAGATAGCTGTCCCTGGTCAGCTTGCGCCACTGCGCGTACTTGGCCGGATCGCCCTGGGTGCTGTCACCGGACTGGTTGTAGAGGAAGTTGAAGTCCATGGAGAGGACTTGCTGCTCGGTCCCGGGATAGGGGACGAGCTGCAGCGGGAAGTTCCAGATGCCGTCGGTTTTCGACGGCCAGAGCTGGAAGTCGCCGGGGGAACTGGCGTCGTAGCGCCAGCCGAACGACTTGGCGGCCTTGAGCAGGTTCTTCTGGCCTTCCAGGCAAGGGGCTCGACCGCCGGCGAGCTCCTTCTTGTAGTCGAAGGGCAGTGGGGGCAGGTCTTTGTAGCCGGTGTTGGTCTTCCAGTTCTCGACGAAGGAATAGGACTGCTCGATCTCGCTCTTCCACTCGGCGACGCTCCAGTCGCCGCCGCCCTTGGCCCCGCAGAAGTGCCCGTTGAAGTGCGTGCCAATCTCGTTGCCCTCCAGCCAGGCGCCGCTCAGCTGTTCCAGGGTGTCCCTGATGTGCTGGTCGGTGGCGTAGGAGATCGCCATCTCACCGGGCTTGTGCTGCGGCGGCTTGTACATCGACGCCTTCGACTTCGGCAGCAGGTATGTGCCGGTGAGGAAGAACGTCATGTTCGCGTTGTTCTCCTTGGCGACCTCACGGAAGTGCGAGAACTGCTCGTCGTCGCCCTGGAGGGCGCCGTCCCAGGAGAACACCACGAACTGCGGCGGCTTCTCCCCCGGTTTGAGCTTCTCCGGCTTGGGCTGGTGCGGCTGCGGGCCGGTGTAGGACGTCGAACCGTCGCCCAGGGTCCGTACCTTCCCGTCCCACTTCTCCCCCGGCTCCGCCGACTTCGACGCCGACGGGGCGGGGGTCGGCGAGGCCGAGGAGGGGCGGGCGGAGGGCGTGGACGCGGCCATGTTCCCTGCCCCGCCCCCGCCCGATCCGCAGCCCGACAGCAGCCCGAGCATGAGGGCGGTCCCGGTCGCCAGGACCGCCGCGCCGCGCACCGTACGCATCAGGTGCGGTAGGCGTACCACTTGGTGAGCGGCAGCATCACCGAGAGGCTCAGCAACGACCGCCGATAGGTGTCGAAGGAGTGGTACGTCAGATACGGGGTGCCGAGAGCATCGCGGTAAGTCACCAGCATGGTGTGGTCCTTGGACCCGTCACGGTCGAAGTCCGCCTGGAGGACGTCCCCGACCTCCATCTGGTAGGCGTACTTCAGAGGCTTCACCCGCCCCGAGTTCTGCGCGAACCAGGACCACTCGTTGACGCCGGTCCAGGAATCCGACTCGGTGTCGGATCCGTACCACCACTTCGTGTAGTCACCGGCCTTGCCACCGGCGCTCTTCCAGCCGCCCGCCTTCAGTGCCTGGCTGACGAAGTTCGTACAGTCGCCGCCGGTCCCCAGCGGGTGCGAACGGTAGTCCGGGTTGTAATTCTTCCAGTACTTCTCGGCGTAGTCGGCCATCGCCTTGTAGTCGAGGCCGGTGTTCGTGTCCTTCGGCAGCCGCTTGGGGAACGGCCAGAGACTCGCCTGGGGAGCGTTCGGCATGTCGTTCTCGCCCGCGGCGGCCTTCGCCTCGGGCGCAGCAGGTGCCGGTGCGGGTGCGTTGATCTGCGGCATCTCGTCCAGAGCCTTGATGCCGGCCAGCTCCCACGACCCGTTCTTGCCGGCGTCGAAGCTCAGTTCGTGGTGGGCCTGGAAGCCGGTGGTGCCCGGCTCGTCACCGCGGATCTTCTGGTAGGTCAGCTGCGTGGTCTCGGTCACCCGGACCGTGGCCTTCTTGCCCTCGACGCCGGCCCGGTCCACCACGACCCGGGTGTCGCCGGCGGAGTACGCCTCACCCAGGGCCTTGAGCTTCGTCCTGCGCTCGTGCAGCGAGGCCACGACGGACTTCTCCGAACGCGCCGTCGCGGACGAGAGGTTCGCCTTCTTCGCGGACGGCGCAGTGGCGTGCCCCGTCACCTTGCCGTCGACGATCGCCGCCGTCCGGTCGGTGAGCACGACACCCGCTATGCGGCCGAGGGATTCGGCCGTCGCCCTGTCCACGCTCCCGGGCCGGTCCGCCGCTCCCGCGGGGGACGCCGGCACCAGCGCGGCCGACACCGCCAGGCAGGCGACCGTCCCGGCGGCAGATCTGAGCGTCAATGACTTCACAGGACTCCTTTCTCCGTCCGGCCCTTTTCGAGCCGGACAGCAGGAATCCTTGCACAGCGTTCCCGAATATCAACACCGGGGCGGGAAAAACTTTCCTGACGGAATTCACCACCGAGCCCACGGCCATCCAACTCCCCACTCTTTCAGGGGAGTTGGGCCTGTCACCGCAATTGGTCCGGACTATATTTGCGGCAATTCCACGCCCGTTGCGGGCTTGCCGCAATTCCCTTGCGGGATTCCCGCAACCGATGCGAATGTGACGTACACCATTCACAGGATAATGCCGATCCGGGTATTCCCTCCGCGCCCCGCCGTGCAATGATCCAGCCAGGCCCGCCGGGGAAGCCGGGCCGCATTCTCTCCGTGCCGGCCTTCGGACGACCTTCGATCGTCACGCACCTCTCACGCACCTCTTGCCTCACCTTGGCACCGATCGCGGCGTCCCTCCGGCCTCGGACGTCCGACGCCCCGCGCATTCCCGGTGCTTCCGAACGACCCTCCTGCCACTCGGAGTTCCCGTGTCCACAGAAACCATCCTGGGCGTCAGCCCGTTCGGCGAACCCGATCCACGCCTGGTGGCGGCGGTCTGCCGCGCCGGCGGTCTTGGCGTGCTCGATCTCGGAAGGGGCCGGCGCCGCGCGGCCCGCGAGGCCCTCCGACTGGTGCGGCAATGGGTGCCGGGCCCGTTCGGGGTGCGCGTCGGGGCGGGATGCGCGCTCGGGCCCGACGACCTGGCGGCCGACGGGGGCGTGCACACCGTACTGCTCGGCGCGGACGCCGGGTTGGCCCCGGCCGACCTCGCCGCCGGCCGGCACCGCGTCCTGGTCGAGGTCACCGACCACGAGACGGCCCTGACGGCCGCACGCGCCGGGGCGCACGGTCTCGTCGCCCGGGGGAACGAGGCGGGCGGCCGCGTCGGCGAGCTGAGCACCTTCGTCCTCCTCCAGCAGCTGGTGGCGGACCCGGAACTCGGCCTGCCCGTCTGGGCCTGCGGAGGCATCGGGCCGCACACCGCCGCGGCCGCCGTCGTCGGCGGTGCGGCGGGGGTCGTCCTCGACACCCAGCTGGCGCTGCTCGACGAATCCGGCGTCCCGGAGGACGTGGCGGCGGCGATCCGCCCCCTGGACGGCTCGGAGACCGTGACGGCCGCCGGCCACCGGGTGCTGCGCCGCCGGGGACCGGACACACCGCCCCTGCCGGACGAACCCGCCGAAGTCGCCCGGCTGCTGGGCGCGGAGGATCCGCGGACCCGGCTGCTCCCCGTGGGCCAGGACGGCTTCCTGGCCGCCTCGTTCGCGCGGCGCTGGGGCGACGTGGGCTCGGCCGTCCGCGGCATCACCGCCGCCGTCCGGGAGGCCGTGCGCGACGACGCCGCCGGGGACGCGCTGCTCCGCGGCTCCCCCATGAGCCGCGCGACGGGCACCGTGCTGCCCATCGCCCAGGGGCCCATGACCAGGGTCAGCGACCAGGCGCGGTTCGCGGCCGCCGTCGCCGGCCACGGCGGGCTGCCCTTCCTCGCGCTGGCCCTCGCCGGGCCCCTGGAGGCGCGGATCCTGCTGGAGCAGGCCCGCGACGAACTGGGCGACACTCCTTGGGGCGTGGGCGTCCTCGGCTTCGCGCCCGCGCACATCAAGGCCGTACAGCTGGAGCTCGTCCGGGAGATCCGGCCCTCCTGCGCCATCATCGCGGGCGGCAGGCCCGCGCAGGCGGCCGAGCTGGAGGCGGCGGGCATCGACGCCTTCCTGCACGTGCCCTCGCCCGGGCTGCTCCGGCAGTTCCTGGACGCGGGCGCGCGTAAGTTCGTCTTCGAGGGCTCGGAGTGCGGCGGCCACGTCGGACCGCGGAGCAGCTTCGCCCTGTGGGAGGCGCAGGCCGAGGTGCTGGAGGAGTTCCTCGACACGGCCGCGGACGCGGACCCCGCCGAGCTGCGGGTGTTCTTCGCCGGCGGCGTGCACGACAAGCGGTCGGCCGCGATGGTGGCCGCGCTCGCCGCGCCGCTGTCCGCCCGCGGAGTCGCGGTCGGGCTGCTCATGGGCACCGCCTACCTGTTCACCGAGGAGGCGGTGGACCGGGGCGCCGTGCGGCCGTCGTTCCAGCGGCAGGTCCTGACGGCCCGCCGGACCGAGCTGCTGGAGACCGCGCCCGGCCACGCCACCCGCTGCGTGAGCAGCCCGTTCACGGACGAATTCCGCGGTGCCAAGGAGGAGTTGCGGGAGAGCGGCGTCCCGGAGCGGCAGGCGTGGGAGCAGCTGGAACAGCTCAACGTCGGGCGGCTGAGGATCGCCAGCAAGGGCGTGGAGCGGACCGGCGATTCGCTCACGGAGGTGGACGAGGACCGGCAGCTGGCCGAGGGCATGTTCATGGCCGGCCAGGTGGCCGTGCTGCGGTCCGCGGTCACCACCGTCCCCGAACTGCACGCCGCCGTCAGCGCGGAGGCCGCCGGCTTCTTCGCCGCGCGCGCCCGGCGGCTGCGCGAGGGGTTCCGCCAGGAGGCCCCGGAGCTGACCCCTGCCCCGCTCGACATCGCCGTGGTCGGCATGGCCTGCATGTTCCCCGGCGCGCCGGACCTGGCCGCCTACTGGGCGAACGTCGTCGCGGGCACCGACGCGGTCGGCGAGGTGCCGCCGGAGCGCTGGGACGCGGAGCTGCACCACGGACCCGGGGCGGACGGCACCCGCACGGAGTCGAAGTGGGGCGGCTTCCTGCCGGACATCCCCTTCGACCCGCTGCGCTACGGCATCCCGCCGTCCTCGCTCGGCAGCATCGAGCCGGTGCAGCTGCTCGCGCTGGAGGCCGCGCGGCGGGCGCTGAGCGACGCCGGATACGAGAAGCGTCCCTTCGACCGCTCCAGGGCCTCGGTCGTGTTCGGGGCCGAGGCGGGCAGCGACCTGTCGAACGCCACCACCGTGCGCACGGTGCTCCCCGCCTACCTGGGCGAACTGCCGCCCGGGCTGGACGAGCAACTGCCGCGGCTGACCGAGGACTCGTTCCCGGGCATGCTGGCCAACGTCATCGCCGGTCGGATCGCCAACCGGCTCGACCTCGGCGGCGCGAACTTCACCGTGGACGCGGCCTGCGCCTCCTCGCTGGCCGCGGTGGACGTGGCGTGCAAGGAACTGTCCGCCGGCACCAGCGACCTCGTGCTGTGCGGAGGCGCGGACCTGCACAACGGGATCAACGACTTTCTGCTGTTCTCCTCCGTGCACGCGCTGTCCCCCACCGGCCGCTCCCGCACCTTCGACAGCGCGGCGGACGGCATCGCGCTCGGCGAGGGCGTCGCCTGCGTCGTCCTCAAGCGGCTGGCGGACGCCGAGCGGGACGGCGACCGCGTCTACGCCGTCGTCAAGGGCGTCGGCAGTTCGAGCGACGGCAGGTCCCTGGGCCTGACGGCACCCCGCCCGGAGGGCCAGCGGGCCGCGCTGGAGCGGGCCTACCGCCACGCCGGGATCTCGCCCGCCGCCGTGGGCCTGCTGGAGGCCCACGGCACCGGGACGGTCGTCGGCGACCGCACCGAACTCACCACGCTCACCGAGGTGTTCACCGAGGCCGGGGCGGCGCCGGGCGGCTGCGCGCTCGGCTCGGTGAAGTCCCAGATCGGGCACACCAAGTGCGCCGCAGGACTGGCCGGCCTGGTCAAGACGGCCCTGGCCCTGCACACCGGGGTCAGGCCGCCCACGGCGCAGCTGACCCGGCCCAACCCGGCCTGGGAGGCGGAGAGCAGCCCGTTCGCCTTCCACACCGTCGCCCGCCCGTGGGCGGCCGAGCCCGGCGAACGGGTCGCCGGGGTCAGCGCGTTCGGCTTCGGCGGCACCAACTTCCACGTGGTGCTGCGCGGGCACGAGGCGGGGCCCCCGCCCCGGCACGGGCTCGACGCCTGGCCTGCGGAGCTGTTCGTCTTCCACGGCACCGACCGGGCGGACGCCGCCCGGGAGATCGGCCGGCTGCTGGAACTGGCCGCGGAGAACGACCGCCAGGGCCACACCTGGCGGCTGCGCGACCTGGCGCTGAGCGCCGCCCGGCGCGCCGACGCGTCCGGGAAGCCGGCCTGGGCGGCCGTCGTGGCCCGCGACCTGGACGAGCTACCCGGGCTGCTGGGACGGGCCCGGGAGGGCGAGCACGATCCCCGGGCGGGGGTCTTCGGTGCGGGGACGGACGGGCCGGAGGGCGGCGAGGTGGCGTTCCTCTTCCCCGGTCAAGGCAGTCAACGGCCGGACATGCTCGCCGAGTTGTTCATCGCCTTCCCGGAGGTCCAGCGGTATCTGCGGACCGGTCACGAGTGGGCGGACATCGTCTTCCCGCCGACCGCCTTCGACCCCGCCGCCGAGGAGACGCGGCGCGCCCGGGTCACCGACACCAGGACCGCCCAGCCCGCGCTGGGCGTCATGGGGCTGACCGTGACCGAGCTGCTGGGCCGGGCCGGGATCCGGCCCGCGGCGGTGGCCGGGCACAGCTACGGCGAACTGGTCGCGCTGTGCGCGGCCGGGGCGTTCGGCCCGGAGACGCTGCTGGAGCTGAGCGCGGCGCGCGCGGAGGCGATCCTCGCCGCCGCCGGCGCGGAGCCGGGGACCATGGCCGCCGTGGCGGCCGGGCCCGAGGACGTCGCCGAGGAGCTGCGGGCGGCCGGGCCGGCCGGCCGGGTGGTGGTCGCGAACCACAACGCACCGCGGCAGACCGTGATTTCCGGCCCCGTCGAAGCAGTCGAGGAAGCGGTGCGCCGGCTGCGCGAGCGGGGCCTGGGAGCCAAACCGATCCCGGTGGCGTGCGCCTTCCACAGCCCCCTGGTGGCCCCGGCCGGCGAGCGGTTCGCCGAGGCCCTCGCCGCCCGGCCCATGGCCGCACCGGAGATACCGGTGTGGGCGAACCTGACGGCCACCGTCCATCCCGGCCACCCGGACGGGATACGGGCCGGGCTGGCGGCCCAGATCGGTTCCCCCGTGCTCTTCGCGCAGCAGATCGAGGGGATGTACGAGTCCGGCGTCCGGGTCTTCGTGGAGGCCGGACCGGGGTCGGTGCTGACGGGGCTCGTCAGCAAGATCCTCGGCGACCGTCCGCACACGGCGGTGGGGTGCGAGGGGCCCGAAGGCCCCGGACTGCGCGGCTTCCTGGGCCTGCTCGCCCGGCTCGCCGTCGCCGGCGTCCCCGTCCGTACCGGCTGGACGCACCGGGGGCGCGACAGCGTCGAAGCCGTCCCCGGGGCCTGCCCCGCGGCCCCCGGCTGGATCGTCAACGGGCAGCTGACGCGCACCCGCGACGGCGGCCTGCTGCCCGGCTCGCTCGCACCCGCCCGACGCATACCGATGGAGGAGATGACAGTGATCCGCGCCCAGGACGGCGGCACGGCGGCCGACCGCGACCGGATGGTCCACGAATTCCTGCGCACCAGCCGGGAGTTGGTCGCAGCGCAGCGCGACGTGCTGCTGACGTACCTCGGCGGGGCGGCGGATGCGCCACCGGCCGCACCGGTGCCGGTGCCGGCACCGGTGCCGGACACGTTCCGGCCTGCCGCGCCTCCTGCCGTCGAGGCTCTTCCCGAGCCCGCGGCACCACCGGCCGACGTGCTCGCGACCGTCCTGGACATCATCGGCGAACGCACCGGCTATCCCCTCGACATGATCGAGCCCGGTCTCGACCTGGAGGCCGACCTGAGCATCGACTCCATCAAGCGCGTCGAGATCGTCGGCGAGCTGGCCGCACGGCTGGGCTTCGGCACCGGCGGTACGGAGCTCCCCCGGCTCGACGACGCGGAGCTGGAGGCGGTCTCCAAGGCCCGTACGGCGTCCGGCATCGCCGAGCTGCTGGAGGAGCGGCTGCCCGGCGGGGGAACGGCCCCCGCGCAGCAGACCCCCGCCCCTGCGGAGGACCCCGGTCCGGCCGTCGTCGGCGAGGCGCCCGGCAGGCTGGTCCTGCGCAGCGTCCGACTCGCCTCCCCCGACGGGGACTTCGCGGCCCTGGAGGGAACACGGTTCGCCCTGCTGGGTGACGCCGGGCCGGTGCCGGACGCGCTGGCCGCCCTGCTGGGCGCCCGCGGCGCGGAGGCGGTCGTCCTGCCGCCGGACCACGTGCTCACGGACGAGGACGGCCCGCTGGACGGGGTGTTCCACCTGGCGGCGCTGTCGCAGGACGGCGGCGGGCCGCTCCTGCCCGGGGCCTTCCCGGTGTTCCAGGCCGCGCTGCGGCGCGGGCCGCGCTGGCTGCTCGCCGCTGCGCCCGCCGGGGCCGACGGACGGGCGGACGGGCTGCGGGGCCTGTTCCGGACCGTCGCGCGGGAGTACCCGGACGTCCTCGCCCGGTTCGTCGAGCCGGCCCCGCAGCTGACCGCCGCCGAGGTGGCGGCCGCGCTGGTGGGCGAGTTGACGGCCGGGGAGCCGGCCCCGGTGGTGCTGCGGTCGGCGGACGGCGGCCGGTACGGGCTCGAAACCGTGGCCGCCGGCCTCGGCGCCCTGGGCGACCGCGGCGCGGGCCCGGCCGGGGACGGCACTGCCGAGGCGGCCGCCGTCGGCCTGGACCGGGACGCGGTGGTGCTGCTGATCGGCGGCGCCCGGGGCATCTCCGCGCGGATCGCCGCGACCTTCGCGGCGGCCTCGCGCTGCCGGATCGAGCTGGCCGGCCGGACCGTCCTCCCTGACACCCCCGAGGACGACTCCGTCCGGCAGGCGCCGGACCGGGCCGCGCTGCGGGCCGTCCTGGCCGGGCAGGGTGAACGCTCTCCGGCCGGCATCGAGCGGGCCGTCTCGGAGATCCTCGCCCGCCGCGAGGTGCGCCGCACCCTCGACATCCTGCAGGACCTGGGCAGTCCGGTGCGCTACCGCACGGTGGACGTCCGGGACCCCGAGGCGGTGCGCCGCCTGGTGGCGGACGTCCACGCCGAACACGGCCGCCTGGACGGCGTGGTGTACGCGGCCGGGATCATCGAGGACCGCGTCCTGGCCGAGAAGGACCCCGACTCCTTCCGCCGGGTCTACGACACCAAGGTCGACGGCGCACGCACCCTGCTGGCCTCATTGGACGAGCTGCCGCAGGCCCCCCGGTTCGCCGTGTTCTTCGGCAGCATCGCCGCCGTCCTCGGCAACCGCGGCCAGGCGGACTATGCGGCGGCCAACGACGCCCTGCAGTCCCTCGGCAGCCGGTGGGCGGAGCAGTCCACGTCCCGTGCGCTGACGGTGCATTGGGGACCCTGGGCGCCGGACGGGGAGCACGCGGGCATGGTGACCCCCGAGCTCGCCCGGGAGTACGCGCGGCGCGGCATCGGGCTCATCGACCCCGAGGAGGGGGCACTGTGCCTGCTGCGCGAGCTCGCCTGGGGCGAGGAATCGGCCGACGCCGTGGTCTACACCGCAACCGGCTGGTAAGTGAGAACTGGTAAGTGAGAATGAGCACGACGCACACATCGACCGGCCGGCCCGCAGTCGCCATCGTCGGCATGGCCGTCCTCTTCCCGGGCGCACCGGACCTCGCGACGTACTGGCGCAACCTGACGGCGGGACACGACGCGATCACCGAGGTCCCGTCCGGGCGCTGGGACCCGTCCTTCTACGACCCGGCGGCGGCCGGCAGCCGCTCGGACCGGGTGTACTGCCGCCGCGGCGGATTCGTCGACGAGCTGGCCGAGGTGGAGGCCACCCGATTCGGGATCATGCCCAACTCGGTGCCGGGCACCGAGCCGGAGCAGCTCATCGCGCTGCACGTGGCCGCCGAGGCGATCGCGGACGCGGGCGGCGAGGCCCGGCTGCCGGACCGGGACCGGATCGGGGTGATCCTGGGCCGGGGCGGCTACCTGTCCCCCGGGATGGCGCGGGGCACCCAGTCCGTCCAGACGTCCAACCAACTGGTGCGGACCCTCGCCGAGTTGCTGCCCGAGCTGGACGCCGGGCTGCTGGAGCGGGTCCGGCGCGCGTACACGGAGCAGCTGGGACCGGACGAGCCCGAGCAGGCGATCAACCTGGTGCCCAACCTGACCGCATCCCGGGTCGCCAACCGGCTCGACCTGCGCGGCCCGGCGTACACGGTGGACGCCGCCTGCGCCTCCTCGCTGGTCGCCGTCGACCAGGCGGTCGGTGAACTGGCCGCGGGCCGCTGCGACATGGTGCTGGCGGGCGGGGTCCACCACTGCCACGACATCACGTTGTGGTCCCTGTTCTCCCGGCTGCGCGCGATGTCGCCGAGCCAGCGGATCCGCCCGTTCCACCGCGACGCGGACGGGCTGCTGATCGGCGAGGGCACCGGAGTCGTGGCGCTCAAGCGCCTCTCCGACGCGGTGCGCGACGGCGACCGCGTCTACGCCGTCGTCCGCGGCACCGGGGTGGCCAGCGACGGCCGCAGCGGCAGCCTGGTCAACCCCGACCCGTCGGGCCAGGTGAAGGCGGTGCGGGCGGCCTGGCGGGAGGCGGGGCTGGACCCCGCCGCACCGGGGTCCGTCGGACTGCTGGAGGCGCACGGGACCGCCACCCCCTCGGGGGACGCGGCCGAACTGGCCACGCTGGCCGAGGTGTTCGGCCCCGGCGACGACGGGGACCGGCCGGTGCTCGGGTCCGTGAAGTCGATGATCGGGCACACCATGCCCGCCGCGGGCGTGGCCGGTCTCGTCAAGGCGGCGCTCGCGGTGCACCACGGCGTACTGCCGCCGACGCTGCACTGCGAGGAGCCGCACCCGGACCTGGCCCGTACCCGCTTCCGGACGATCGCCGCGGCGCGGGACTGGGCGCCCGGCAAACGGGTCGCCGGTGTCAACGCGTTCGGCTTCGGCGGCATCAACGCCCATGTGGTGCTCGAAGCCGCCCCCGGTCCGGCCGGCCGTCCGGCGGTGACAGTCCGCGAGCCGGAACAGGTGCTCCGGCTGGCCGCCGGCACCCCGGCGGAACTCGCCGCGCTGCTCGACGCCGAGGACGCCACCGTCCGTGGCCGACGGTCCGCGCCCGACGGGCGCGCCCGGCTGGGCGTCGTCGCCCCGACCGCCGAGCGCCTCGCCCTGGCCCGGAAGGCGGTGGCCAAGGGCGGCCCCTGGCGCGGGCGCAGTGACGTGTGGTTCTCCCCGGAACCGCTGCTCGGCGGCTCCGAGGGTGGCCGGCTGGCCTTCGTCTTCCCCGGGCTGGAGGCCGAGTTCAGGCCCCGGATCGACGACGTAGTCGAACGGTTCGGCCTCTCGGCGCTGCTGCCCGCGGGGTTCGGCGGCTCCGGGGCCGATGTGACGGACGTCGGACGGCACGGGGCCGGGGTCATCGCCGTGGGGCGGGTGCTGGACGCCGCGCTGCGCCGGATGGGCATCGTGCCCGACGCCGTCGCGGGCCACAGCATCGGCGAGTGGACGGCCATGGCCACCGCCGGGATGTACGCCGGGGACGCGGTCGACGAGTTCACCCGCTCCTTCGACCCGGGCCAGGTGCGGGTGGCCGGGCTGTCCTTCGCCGCGCTGGGCGCACCGGCCGAGCGGGTCACCGCCGCGCTCGCCGCCCACCCCGGGGTGGTGCTGTCGCACGACAACGCCCCGGAGCAGTCGATGGTCTGCGGCCCACCGGACCAGGTGAAGGAGCTGGTACGGCACTTCCGGGCACGCGGCGTCATCGGGCAGGTCCTGCCGTTCCGTTCGGGCTTCCACACCCCGATGCTGGCCCCCTACCTCGGGCAGATCCGGCACTACGCGGGCCTGTTCGAGCTGCACCGGCCAGACGTTCCCGTCTGGTCGGCGACCACCGCCGCGGAGTACCCCGGCGCCGAGGACGAGGTGCGGGAGCTCTTCGTACGCCACCTGCTGGAGCCCGTCCGCTTCCGCCCGCTGATCCACGCCATGTACGCGGCCGGCTTCCGGGTCTTCGTCCAGGCCGGTACGGGCCAGGTGGGCTCGCTCGTCGAGAACACCCTGCGCGGCCTCCCGCACCTGGTGGTGTCCGCCAACTCCCCGCACCGGGACGGGACGGCGCAGCTGCTCCGGGTCGCCACGGCGCTGTGGACCGTCGGCGGCGACCCGGCTGCATCCGCAGTCCATGCCCGCCGGCTGCCGCCCTCGCGGCTGGACCTGGGCGGGAAGCTGGTGTCCCTGGACCGGGAGACGGTGGCCGCGGTGCGCTCGGCGCTCGCCGTCTCCGGCGGAGAGCCGCCCGCCCCCGACGGCTCCCCTCTGGACGCCGAGCTGCGGGCCCTGTTGAAGGACACCGCCGACACGGCCCTCGCGGTCTCCCGCGCCGCGGCGGCGCCCACGGTCCGCACCGTGCTGCGGGTGTCCACGGACGCCATGCCGTACCTGCGCGACCACTGCTTCTTCGCGCAGCGCCCCGACTGGCCGGACGAGGCCGACCGGTGGCCGGTGGTCCCGGCCACGACGGTGGTGCACCACATGATGGAGCACGCCGAACGGGCCCGGCCCGGGACGACCGCGGTCGCGCTGCACGAAGTGCGGCTGAACCGCTGGGTGGCCGCGGCTCCCGCCGTCGACGTCCCCGTGACCGTCGAGGCGCGCGGGACCGGCCGGGCCGCTGTGACCTTCGGCGCGTACGCCCACGGCGAGGTCGAACTCGCGGACCGCCACCCCGACGGCGCGCCCAGGCCCTGGCAGTGGGCTCCCGAGGAGGAGCGGGCCCCCGGAATCACGGCCGCGCAACTGTACGACGACCGCTGGATGTTCCACGGCCCGGCGTTCCAGGGCGTCACCGAACTGACGGCGGTCGGCGACGCGCACGTACGCGGCGTGCTCACCGCCCCCTCGGCACCCGGCGCTCTGCTCGACAACGTGGGGCAGCTGCTCGGCCACTGGATCCTCGCCACCCTGACCGAGCGGACCCTGGTGTTCCCCGTCCGCGTGCGGCGGATCCGGTTCTTCGGCCCGCAACCGGCGCCCGGCACCCGGGTCGAGTGCCTCATCAGGATCGTCTCGGTCACCGACGCCACGGTGGAGGCGGACGTGCAGCTGCTCGTGGACGGCCGGGTCTGGGCGGAGATCGGCGGCTGGCAGGACCACCGGTTCGACAGCCGCACGGACACCAAGGCGCAGGAACGGTTCCCCGAGCGGAACACCCTCTCCTCCGTCCAACCGGGCGGCTGGGTGCTTCTGTTCGACGGGTGCCACGATCTCGCGTCCCGCGACCTCGTGATGCGGCGGCACCTCGGCACCGCCGAGCGCGAGGACCACGAGCGGCGCCCGCCGTCCGGCCGCCGCCAGTGGCTGCTCGGGCGCATCGCGGCCAAGGACGCGGTCCGCCGGTGGCTGTGGGAGCACGGCAAGGGGCCGGTCTTCCCGGCCGAGATCCGGGTGGACAACGAGGCGTCCGGCCGGCCGCGGGTGACCGGTGTGCACGGCCGGGCCCTCCCCGCCCTCGACGTCTCGCTGGCGCACCGGGCCGAGGCCGCGGTCGCCCTGGTCCGGCCGCGCGGCACGGACGGGCGCCCGGCGGCGGTCGGCATCGACCTGGAGGAGGTCGCCCACCGGCCGCCGGGAACCCTGGGCGCCGCCCTCGGCCCCGCCGAGCGCGAACTCCTCGTCGCGCTGTGCTTCCGGACCGGCGAACCGCAGCCGCTGTGGTTCACCCGGTTCTGGGCGGCGAAGGAGGCGGTGGCCAAGGCCCAGGCCGAGGGCACCGGGCTGCGGGGACGCCCGAAGGACTTCGCGGTGGTCGAGGCCCGGGCGGACGCCCTGGTGGTGGCCGTGGGCGGCCACCGGTACCCGGTGCGCTGCCGCACCGTCACCAACCCGCAGGGCCTGCCCGAGCGGGAGTACGTGGTCGCGTGGACCACGGGCCCGGCCGCCGGGGACGCCCGGCCGGAAGACGAACGACAGGAGAGCCGGCAGTGCTGCGTCTCTCCGGGGAACAACCCCCGGACCCCCGGCCGGAATCACAGGCCCACGGAGTGCACCGGACCGGCAACGCGAGGAGAAGCCAAGTGAACAGCAGTCAGGCCACGGCACCGGATGCCCAGGTCCAGCAGGCCGTGTCCGAGGCCGTGTTCGAGGAGATCACCGGCATGCTCCACGCCGTCCTCGGCGAGTACGGGGGCGTGGACGACGCCGGGATCACGATGGACACCCGGTTCCACGACGACCTGGACCTGGAGAGCATCGACCTGGTCACCCTCGGCGGCCACCTCCAGGCGCGGTACGGGGAATCGGTGAACTTCGCCGAGTACCTGGCCGAGCTGGGGCTGGAGGAGATCATCGGTCTGACGGTCGGACAGCTCGTCGCGTACACAGCCGGCTGCCTGCAGGTCACCGGGGAGCGGTGACCCATGGCCATCATCGACGCCAACGGCCTTGCGCTGCACGTGGAACGGATGCCCGCGCGGGCGGCGGCCGGCACGGCCCCGCCGCCCACCGTGGTGCTCGTCCACGGGATGCTCATCGACAGCCTCGTCAGCTACTACTTCACCCTGGCGCCCCGGTTCGCCGCCGCCGGGCTCGACGTGATCATGTACGACCTGCGGGGGCAGGGCCTCAGTGAACGGCCGCCGGCCGGCTACCGGCTCGACGACCACCTCGACGACCTGGAGGCCCTGCTCGACCGCCTGGACCCGGTGGGCCCCGTGCACCTGGTGGGCAACTCCTACGGCGGCACCATCGCGTTCGGCCTCGCGGAGCGGCACCCCGGCCGGATCGCCAGCGTCTCGCTGATCGAGTCGGAGCCCGCCACCGCCGCCTGGTCCTGCAAGATGGCGGACAACCTCGCGCGCGGGGCGGAGGAGCTCGCCCGCGACGGCCTCTTCGCGGAACTCACCGAGAAGCACGGCAAGCACGTCACCAAACGCATCCGGTCGGCCGCCCGGCTGCTGCACTCCACCACCACGGCGCGGGACGTCCCCGCGAGCCGGGTGCTCGACGACGACACCCTCCGCGCGGTGGACTGCCCGGTGCTGGCGCTCTACGGGGCCGAGTCCGAACTCGCCGTCCAGGCGGACTGGTTGCACTCACTGCTGCCGCAGTGCCGCACCGTCGTGGTGCCGGACCAGGAGCACTGGGTCCTGGTCGGTGCGACCGAGCTGGCCGGCGACCTGATCCTGGACTGGATCCGCGCGCACACGCCCGCGCCGGCGGCCGGGGACGTGGTCCGGTGAGCCGTTTCCTCTTCGTGGTGCCGCCCCTGGCCGGGCACGTCAACCCCACGGTCGGCGTCGCCGCCGAACTGGCCCGGCGCGGGCACCGGGTGGCCTGGGCCGGTCTGCCGGAGGTCGTGGGACCGCTGGTGGGCGACGGCGCGACCGTGTTCCGCTGCGCCTCCCCGGACCTGGCCGACCCCGCCCTGCTGCGCCCGCCCTCGCTCCGCGGCCCGGCGGCGCTGAAGTTCCTGTGGGAACGGTTCCTCGGGCCGCTCGCCGAGCACATGGCGCCCGGAGTGCGGGCGGCCGTCCGGGAGTTCCGGCCGGATGTCCTGGTCGCCGACCAACAGGCCGTCGCCGGCGGCCTCGTGGCCGAGCGGCTGGGTCTGGTGTGGGCCACCTCGGCGACCACCACGGCGGGCTTCACGTCGCTGTCCGGCCTGCCGCTGGTCGACGCCTGGATCACCGGGCTGATCGAGGATCTGCGGCGGCGCATCGGCAACCCCCGGGGCACCGCGGACCCGCGGCTGTCCGACCGGCTGGTGCTGGCCTTCAGCACCGAGTCCCTGGCCGGGCCGGTCCCGTCCGCCGCCCCACAGGTCCGGTTCGTCGGCCCGTCGCTCGCCGCCCGGCCGGCCGCGGACGGCTTCCCCTGGCACCGGCTCGACCCCCGGACGCCCACCGTGCTGATCACCCTCGGCACGGCCAACGCCGAGGCGGCGTCCCGCTTCCTGGCCGCGTGCGCCGAGGCGGTGCGCGGACGGCCGGACCGGGCGCAGGCGGTGATCGTCGACCCGACGGGCACGGTGCCGGAGTTCGCCGACCGGGTGCTGGTCCGGCCGCACGTTCCCCAACTGGCCCTGCTGGAACGGTGCGACGCGGTGATCTGCCACGCCGGTCACAACACCGTGTGCGAGGCGCTGTGGCACGGCCTCCCGCTGGTCGTCGCGCCCATCCGGGACGACCAGCCCGTCGTCGCCGCCCAGGTGACGGACGCGGGGGCGGGCGTACGGGTCCGGTTCAACCGGGCGACCGCCGACGTGCTGGGCGCGGCGCTGGACACCGTCCTCCGCGAGCCCGGCTGCCGCGAGGCGGCCGGGAGGGTGCGCGCGTCGTTCCGCGCCGCGGGGGGCGCCGAGACCGCTGCCGCGCACCTCGAAGCCCTGGCGACGGGCGTGAAGTGACATGCCCCCGCCATCCGTTGCGGGTCTCCTGCAAAGAAGACAGACCCCTCATTCCAACCCACGAGGATCCTCCATGCGCAACTTCCGCAGAAGAGCGGCGCTGACACCGGTGCTGCTCACCTCCGTCTCACTCTCACTCGCCCTCGCCGGCTGCTCACCGCTCGACGGCGGCTCCACCGACGCCTCGGACGGGGTGGCGAGCACCGGTGCGGCCAGCGCCCCCAGTGTCGGCCGCACCTTCGGCGAACCGTCCCCCGGGGCAGCCGGGCCCAGCGCGGTGGCCATTCCGGCGGGCGGCGGCATCAAGGCAGAGAAGCCGCCGGTGAAGGTCGACTCCATCGACCCGAGCAGCGGACGCGCCGTCATCTCCCAGGACGTCGCCCCGAAGCCCTCGAACTCCCCGAGCCCGTCCGGCAGTACCGGGCCGTCGGCGACGCCCGCGACGCCCGAGGCGAAGAAGCCGGTCGCCGTGGGCGACATCATCGCCAGCAAGCCCACGCCCGGCGCGCCCGAGGGCATGCTGGCCAAGGTCACGAAGGTGGAGAAGAAGACCTCGAAGGGCACCGAGGTCCGTACCACCCCGGTCGATCTCTCCACGGTGCTCGGCGACTCCAAGGTCGAGAACAAGCTGCCCGTCGACCCGTCCTCCTTCAAGGTCGACTCGCTCGTCCCGGGAGTGAAGGTCTCCTGGGCCAAGCGCGGGAACGTGCACGCCGGACCCGAGGGCCTCAAACTGCCCTTCGGCAGCATGCGCGTCGACGTCGACACCACCCTCGACACGGAGAAGGACGCGAAGAAGGAAGGGGTGGAAAGCCCCACGAAGGCCTCGCTCAAGGGCTTCGTCCAGCTCGCGCCCGAGGTCGACTTCAACTACTACGGCCGCGGTTCCGGCGACGGCCCGTCGGGGACCGGCCTGCGGCTCAGCGGTGACTGGTCCTCGGGATTCCACTTCAAGGGGCGGACGTCCCCCACGACCAACGGCAAGCCGGTGCGGGTGCCGTTCGTCGTCCTGCACGCCAACCCGACCTTCTACATCGGTGAACTCCCGGTCACCGTCAACATCGACCTCACCTGCTACGTCCTGATCGACGCCGACGGCAGGGCGAGCCTGGACGTGCAACAGGACCCGGTGAAGGGCGACTTCACCCTCGGCTCCGCGTTCAGCCTCAAGGAGGGCTGGCAGCCGGAGGCCAAGGCGGGCTTCACCCCCGCGACGCTGAAGGCGAGCGCCTCGGCCGCGGTCAACGCGAAGGTCCGGTTCGGCACCGAGGCGAATCTCGGTCTCTACGGCAGCGTGGGCGTGAAGGGCGACGTCGCCGCGCCGTACGTGCGCACGGAAATCAAGGGCAGGGCCGGCGGGTCGACCGAGGGCAGGGCCGCGGCCGACGCCGACTGGAAACTGTTCGCGGGAGTCGATCTGGAGGGCTGGGTCATGCCGTATCTGAACATCGGCGGCGTGCAGGCGCTCGCGATACGCCTGCCGATGCCCAAGGTGCAGCGCGAGGTGCAGGTCGCACACGGCAAGGGAGCCATTCAGATCCCCCAGCCGCGCACTCCGCAGGACGACCCGAAGCCGGGTGACCAGGACCAGTTCGGCGGCGGCAAGCCCCGGCGCCACTGACACACCGACACTCCACCCGCACGGCAACGCCACGCAGGCGAGGCACCGTTGCCGTGCGGGTGGCCTTTTCGGGCGTCCCCGCCGACATTCCAACCTCCGTCATTTATTGCGGGTTTACCGCAAATTCGCAGGTGACGCCGCATAAACTCGCCGTCCGGGATGCGTAGTTGCATGGCGAATATGACATCCGCAATCCCTGTGACGTAAAGTCT
This sequence comes from Streptomyces sp. AM25, assembly GCF_058146165.1. Classification (NCBI taxonomy): domain Bacteria; kingdom Bacillati; phylum Actinomycetota; class Actinomycetes; order Kitasatosporales; family Streptomycetaceae; genus Streptomyces; species Streptomyces sp. AM25. The sequence continues at coordinate 82,206 of NZ_JBKIWN010000025.1, forward strand.
CGGCAAGTTGCTGCTCAACGCACTGCCGTTCACCAGCGATTGACGATCGCGGCAGCACCCACCCCCCATGTTCCGAATCGGCGTGCACCGGACCCGTCGTGCACGCCGCAGAAAGGCATGCCCATGTTCCGAATACGAATGCCGAGACCCGCGGCGCTGGTCGCAGCCGGCGGCACCGTCGCCTGTATCGCCACCGTCGCCGTACCGTCCGCCTACGCGGCAGCCCCCACCACGGCGGACACCTGCACGGTCCGCCCCGCGGACAAGAACTCCGAAGCGCCGCTGAGCTGTCTCGGCGTCACCGCCTCCCTCGGCCGCCTCCCCGCCGTCGGCGAGCGGACCACCCTCACCGTGGCCATCACGGCGCAGACCGGCGTCAAGCGCGCCGGCCTCTCCCTCCAACTGCCGCCCGCCCTCCGGATCGTCGGCCGGGACCCCGCCCTCGCCGCCCCCGCGACGGACGCCTTCGGCCAGCGCACCAGCCGGACGCTGGCCCTCGCCCCGGGCACCCGCACCGTCAAGGTCGAGGTCCAGGCCGTCGCCGCGGGCCCCGCCCAGATCCAGGCGGACGTCAGCGACGTCGACCGCCCCGACCCGCGCCGCGCCGGTCACGCCTCGGTGGAACTGACCATCGGCAAGGCCAAGGGCTCCACCGCCAAGGGCATGTCCGTCACGAAGGCCGGCGCGACCCCGGCCGACACGGCCTCGGCCGGCGGACCCGCGGCCGGCGGACCCACGACGCACGACCGCCCGGCACGCCCCGGCGCCGCCGCCCCGGCCGCGCCGAGCACTCCCCCGCAGGCCGCCGCCCCCGGCAGGCCCTCCGCCCCGGTCTGCGTCAACGGCACGCTGCGCAACCGCTTCCAGTCCTCCGAGGGCGGCAGCTGGAACCGCAAGGCCGACCGGGACCTGCCGGTCAGCAACGCCAACGTCACCCTCTGGGGCAGGGCGACCGCGGGCGGCGGCACGCAGAAGCTCGCCACGGGCCTGACCGGCAACGGGGACGGCACGTTCAACCTCTGCTACACGCCGGGCACGTCCGTCACCTCGCAGGTCTGGGCGGAGTTCCAGACCCAGGCCGGCAGCATGTGGTCGGTCGTCGACGGGTACAACCGCCGCTACTCGACCACCTCGGGCGCCCTGAGCAACGTCTCGGGCAGCAGGAGCCTGGGCACCGTCTACGCCAACAGCGGCCAGAGCCGCGCCTGGCACGCCTTCGACACCCTCAACAAGCTCTGGTGGGACCGGGGTTCGACCGGCACGTGCTGGACGAGCAACGAGCGGGACGGCCGCTGCACCCCGATCACCGTCCAGTGGTACCCGGGCTCCCAGGACGGTACGTACTGGACGAACCGCGACGACAAGGTCCACCTCGCGGACAGCGACCCCGACTCCGGCCACACCACCGTCCACGAGGCCGGCCACTCCCTCATGGGCAAGCTCTACAACGGATGGTGGCCGTACGTCACCAACTGCTCGCCCCACTACGTCAACCGCACCTCCTCCACCACCTGCGGCTGGACCGAGGGCTACGCCGACGCCGTGGCGTTCCACACCTTCAAGGACACCACCATGACGTGGGGCAACGGCAGTTCCATGAACCTCGCCAACGACCGCAGCACGCGCGGCATGGACCGGGGCGACGCCTGCGAGGCCCGGGTCGCCACCGCGCTGGTCGACCTGTGGTCCCAGGTCGACGGGGGCTGGACGAAGAGCAACACCATGATGTCCCGCGAGCGCCAGTCCACCTTCCGTGAGTACTTCCTCACCGACCGGCCCGCGTACGGCCTGGACAGCGGAGCCAAGGCCCGCCAGATCCTCTACAACCACACCATCCAGTACTGATCAACACCGTTCAGCACGAGAAAGACCCCCCATGCCCGGAATTCGTAGATCACCCCGCACGTCAAAGCGCATATCGACGCGCAGCAAGATACTTCTGTCCACGACGACAGCCGCCGTCCTGTCCTGCGGACTCCTGCTGAGCATCTCCCCCAAGGCCCAGGCCACCGTCACCGGCACGCTCTACGGCGGTCGAGGCAACTTCAGCAATATCAACCAGCGTTCCCAGCCGTCCCTTTCGGCCGGCATCACCGGAAGCTCCCGGGCCGGCGACCGCATCCTGATGTCCTGCCGCACCACCGGCGACGTCGTCGAGAGCAACTCCCGCTGGATCCGGTCCGGCACGTACTACGTCGCCGACGCGTTCGTCCGCGAGAACACCAACGGCCTGCCGGTCTGCTCCTCCACCCAGCCCGACACGAGGCCCACGGGCAATCCGACGGGCAACCCCACCGGCAACCCCACCGGCCGGAAGGCCCTCGACATCAGCATGCAGAAGCAGGTCAAGGACCAGTGGTGCTGGGACGCCACCGGCCTGACCATAGCCAACTACTGGGGCTACACCCGCTACAGCCAGGCCGACTTCTGCCGCCTGGCCGCCCAGAACAACCGGCTGGACTGCAACAACCGCCCCGCCACCCTCGGCGACATGGCCAACGGCCTGCGCAACATGGGCTTCCGCAGCAGCGGCAGCGACCTGTACCGCAACGCCTCCTTCGGCGAGACCCGGAACGAGATCGCCGGCAGGCGCCCGTTCGCCGTCCGTATCGGCTGGAACTCCGGCGGCGGCCACATGAACGTCGTCTACGGCTACGACAGCAGCAGCAACATGATCGCGGTCGGCGACCCCTGGCCCACCACGAAGACCTACACCTGGTGGAACTACTCCGCCTACTCCGGAAACAACTCCTTCCGGTGGACCCACACCCGCATCGGCATGCAGGGCTAGAGGAGACGACCCACCATGCACCGTAAGACCGGACGCGCCGCCACCCTGTGTGCGGCCACTGCCGTCGCCGCCCTCTGCGGAATCGTTCCCGCACAAGCCGCCGACGGACCCGCCGCCCCTGCGGCGACCGACTACACCGCCGCTCAGAAGATGCTGCGCACCGGCCAGGTCCGCGACACCGTCGCCCGCTTCCTGACGGCCGCCGCCGAGCGCGGCACCCCGGACGGCGGCGCGGACGGCGGTATGGCCGGCGCCTCGCGCGACCGCGCGCAGAAACCTTCCGCCGACACCGGCTTCGACCTCAAGAAGCCGGTCCCCTTCTACGAGCTCTCGCCCGAGTTCGTCACAGGCAAGACCAAGGCCACCGCCCGCGCGGCCCTGAAGCTGTCCTACCTCGCCTCCCGCGTCGCGGCCGCCAACGGTCAGCAGGCCGCCGTCCTGCTCGCCCCGGAGGATGGGGGCCATGCCTGGCAGCTGGCCGGCATCCGCGACGGCGACGCGGACATCAGCGCCGCCGAACGCGGCACGGACCAGGCGCAGACGTTCATGGAGCCGCAGATCCACGGCTGGTACCGGCTGACCGGCGGCGGCTCCGTCGAGCCGCTCAACGAGGAGGCCCGGACGGCGCTGCAGGGCAAGTCCCGTGTCTCGCTCGCGGCGTACCAGCAGCTGGTCGCCAAGCGCTACGGCGACAAGCTCCCCGGCTCGGACTACGACCGCAAGGGTCTCGCGGGCGGCTACGCCCTCGCCGAGGAGCAGACCGCCTCCGCCTCCGCCTTCCCCTGGCTCCCGGTCGCCTCCGGCGCGGCAGCCCTGGCGGTGTCGAGCGCGGCGGCCCTCCACCTGGGCCGCCGGCGCTGCTCGGCCTGATCCCCCGCCCCCGGCCCGCCCGTACGGGC
>NZ_JBKIWN010000026.1:0-85568 GCF_058146165.1 Streptomyces sp. AM25
CGATCAACGAACTTTGCAATCGCCCTGGGACAGGTGTCGGGCGGCATACAACGTGTCCACTGTCTTCGCGGCCAGTGCGCCAACGTCCACCAAGTCGCCATAGGTGCGCAGGCATCGGTAGTCGCCGTCGAAGAGATTGTGGCCGATGATCAGGTCGATGTCTTCGGCGGCCGCGTTGAGCTCCGACAGATTGTGATCTCGGAACGTGCGGAAGGCGCGCTGCCGCCAGATGGCCTGCCCAGGCACGCCGGCGGCTTCCTGCCATTCCATCACCAAGAGGCCCGCGACGTCGATGTCCCAACGCTCCGGCAGACTGCGACCCGCCACCCGCGCATAATCCACGTCCAGCACCCCTACCGTGCGGGGCGCTCCCGCCGGCAGCCGCCCGGCTGCCCGGGTGCTGTAGCCGGACGCGTGGCCGCCGTAGCGGTCGGCGGCAACGATGCTGGGGTCGGGCGCCACGATCGGAGTCCACGTCTCCATGACCTCCGCACTGGCGTAACCACAGTCCGCCTTGCCGTGCGTGCACACCGAATGCGCCACATACAGGGCGAACCCCCGTCGGCGCAGGTCCAAACCACCGGGATCTTCGGAGAGTTGCTGCTCAGAGAACACCCAGTTGCAGACCGGAACAGCCAGGTCGGACTGCAGATACCAACCTGCCTGAAGCGGCGCACGCGGAGCATCGATCTGCGGTGAGAAATCGGATGAGTACCCCTCGGGTACGTACGCCGTTAATTCCGAGGGCGGCAGGCCAGCTTCTCTCAGGCCGTCGATCAACGCCTGAAAGCCCCAGCCACGCGAAGGCACACGCGGGCCACCAAGGTTGATCGTGGCGGGCAGTTGCCCCTGCGGGGGAACCACTCCGGTCCGTCGGGCACGCGACGGTGGCTTCTTCTTCCGCTTCTTCGGCATGCGAGGGACCGTAGCCACCCCCACTGACATTGCCCTCTGGAAGAGCCGATCGGCCTCAACCTCTGACCACGACTCATCAGCTGAACGAACATGCTGTCATGAAGGATCGGGCTCGGGTGTCCTAGGCGCGGTCACGGAGCGGTGGGTTGACAGGGAGCAGTCCACCGATCGCTGCCGTCCGTACACGCCGTGCCAGGCTCGTTTTAGCACCATTTTGCGGACGATGGGCAGGAACGCAGCGAGGACGTCGTGGGAGCGGTCGCACACCTGGCAGACAGTGTTGCCCTCGGATGTCGATGAGAAGGTCAGGTTCGGGAGACGTACTGCTGCAGTTCAGCGAGAGAGGCGGATCGTGAGGTGGCCGCCGGGGTCCTGCGGGAGGACGGAGCGGAGCACGGGGGCGGGGTCGGCGAGGGCCGTGGTGAACGCGGCGACGAGCTCCTGGGGGGTGGAGGGACTGAAGGCCGCGCACCACTGGTGAGGGAGGTGGTCGTCGGTCTGGGCCCAGGCGAGGTATCCGGGCAGGCCGGGGATGGGGTTGCCGTCCTCGATGGCCTCGGAGACGGCTCCGTAGGTCACCCATGCCTGGAGTTTCGGGGCGTAGTAGGTGTTGTCGGCGTCGGTCGGATCCGTGGACCAGTGGGCGTCGGCGAGAGGCTCGAGCGGTGTACGGCCGGGCTCGATGCCGCTGGTGACGTCCGGGGCGGTGGCCAGGGCGGCGGCGAAGGCGGTGACGAGCTCGTGAGGGACACAGGCAGTGAAGTAGGCGTTCCACACAGGTGGCGCGGCGACGTCGGTGCGGGCGAAGAACTCCCACACCACAGGGTCCCCGTCGAAGAGCACGTTCGGGTGGCCGGGGAGCCATTCGGCACCGCGGAGTTGGTCGGCGTCCAGGAGGTGGCGGGTCTGGGTACGGGTGGTCCAGCAGCTCCATCCGACGTCAACGAGGGCGTCGGTGACGCGGTCGCCGAGGAGACCGTCGTTGCCGGCAAGGTAGCGCGGGGAGACGAGGAACGGGCCGACGTCGGGGGTCGGGGTGCTGGTGCGCTGGTAGCCGTGGGCCTGGTCGGGGTTGGTCGAGGACAGGAAGAACTCCACTGATCAATAAGGTGGTTGGTGGTCGTCCGGGTCAGCGTGCCGTGGCGCGTACCGTGCGGCGTCGCGTTTGCGGCGCGGTGGTGTCGGCGGTCCATCGCAGGGCTACTGCGACGGGGCGGGGCAGGTAGCTCTGCTGTCCGCCGTCGCCGAGGAACACGGCGCGACGGCCGTCGTCGTCGAACCCCTCGGTGAGCGCGCCGGGGTAGTGCGCAAAGGGGAAGTCCGGGTTGACGGCGAGGCGGACGACGGCGTCATCGTCGTAGGTCTGCAGGCGCTGGACGAGCTCTCGCACGGTGATGTCCTGAGGCAAGATCGTTCTCCTTGGTAGGTGTGCCGATGCTGGGATGGAATGGGTCAGAGGGCCATCGTCGCTGCGTTCGTTGTGTATGGGTGGGTCGGGAGGTGGAGATCACTGCTGCGACGAAGGCGGCGATGAGTTCGGCTGGGGTCTCCTGATCAAAGCTCGCCGCCCAGCCGGGCACGTCCGCAGTGCCGGTGACGGCGATCTTCCAGCCCTCGCCGGCCGTCCCGGGTCGACCTTCGGGGAAGTATCCGAGGTAGAGGCGGCCGTCTTTCGAGGAGACGTGGACGTCGGCTCTGTCGTCTACCACGAAGTGGTAGTCCTCGGCGTCGAATTGGTTCAGGACACGGGTAGCCTGGCCGGGGCCGATCGGCCACTCGCGCAGGCGCAGGGCGGCGAGGGTGGTGCGGAATCCCGGTGCCGTTGTCTCGATGGCCATGCGGGCATCCCTTCTCTGGCCTGCGGTTTTTCGGACTGGGTGACTTTGACATGGGTCCGCGACGTCTCTCCAGTCCGATACGGCTCTTCCGCGTCTGCCGTGGGCGAATTGACCAACTGCATCGTCATCTCAGCCATCAGTGGATGGTGTTCTTCGCCCGAGAAGGGGCCCGAAATATTCCGTAAGGGCGACATGGCAAAGGCCCTCACCGTGGGGTGAGGGCCTCGTGCGGGATGGGTGTGTGGTCAGCGGACGCGGCGTCCGGCCGTTGATGTTGCTGACGGCGATGCGGGTCTGGATACGGGAGTTCGGTGGTGTTGCGTGGTCGCGGTGCGGGCGCGGGCGGCCTGTGCGCGGCGTACGTCCAGGGGTGTGGGGGTGGGCGGTGGGATGGGGGTGAGTTGGGCGTGGGTGCGGGTGAAGCGGCTCAGTTCGCTGGTGTAGCGGGTGACGGGGGTGGGGTCGGCCAGGGCTGTGGTGGTGGCGGTGATGAGGTGGACGGGGGTGCGGGTGGAGAACGTGGCGTACCAGTGGGGCCGGTTGGGTGAGGTGCCGCCCCACAGGTACCAGCGGGTGTCGTTGGTGGTCATTTCCCGGTGGTGGTCCAGCTCCTGCCGGTCGTAGGTGAGGCCGGCTTTGCCGTCGGGTGCTGTGACGTCGAAGAGGGCGGTGCGGGTCGGTGTGGTGGTCCATCCCTGGTCGAGCAGCGGTTCGACGGCGGTGTGTACCGGTCCGCGGGCGCCGTGCAGGTACGCGTCGGGGCCTTGGGTGTACGCGCTGGCGAGGGCGGTGGTGAAGGCGGTGACGAACTCGGTGGAGGCTGCGGTGTTGAAGGTCGCGGCCCAGTGTGTGGGGCCGAAGGCGTCGGTGTGGGCGTTGATGCGCCACAGGGCGTCATCTTCGCCTTCGGGAATGTAGCCCAGGCGGATCCGGTGGTCCGGGGCGGAGAGATAGACGTTGCCGAGGTCGTCGTCGTGCAGGGCCCAGCCAAGGTCGTGCAGGGGCTGAAGGCCGGGGTCACCGATGGCGGTGGAACCTGCGAGATGGCGTGGGGCGACGCGGTACTCCTGGAACGGGTCCTCGCGGACAGAGGGGGACAGCGCTGGCTCCTGGAAACCGGGGCGGCGCCCGCCAGCCGGCGGGCGCCGCGGAAAGTGCGATGGGGCGGAAGGCCACAGGAGTTGGGCCCTGGCCGGGAGGGGTTTCAGGGTTCCCGGCCAGGTACCGAGCGGGGATTACTCCTGCGGGTCAGTGGTCTCGTCCTCGGCGGCGGTCTTCTGCCGGCGGCGGGTGGCCCACAGGGCGCCGCCTCCGGCCAGCAGCAGGGCTGCTGCTCCGCCCAGGGCCCATGCGGTGGTGTCGGCACCGGTGTGGGCGAGTGCTCCGCCGGGGGTGTCCGGGGTGTCGGGGGTTTTGGGCTTGTCCGGCCGGTGCGGCGGGGTGGTCGGCGGCGTCGAGGGAGGCGTGGTGGGCGGGGTCGTCGGCGGTGTGGTGGGCGGGACGGGGATGTTCTCCACCGTGACGGCGACCTGCTCCCCCGGCTTTGCCGTGAACGGTGACGGGGTCTTGGTCAGCTGGTAGTGCTCGGGGGCCTTGGTCTCCTTGGCCCAGTAGCGGGTGCCCTGCTTGAGGTCGACGTCGAGCTTGAGCTTCGCGGTGCCGTCCGCGCCGGTGGTCAGCTCGGCTATCTTCTTGCCCGGCTGGTGCTTGCCCGCGGCGTCGACGGTGTCGGAGTCGATCTCGATGACCGCGCCCGCGAGTGTCTTGCCGGTCGACTTGTCGATCTTCTTCACCAGGAGGTCGGCGTTCTTGAACGGGTCGACGACGGCGATCGGATGGGCCTTGGCGGACTGGCCCTCGGTGATGACGATGTCCTGGTCGGGCACCAGGGCGTGGATCTTGTCGCCGCTGTCGGTCTCGTGCAGGCGGTACGTGCCCGGTGCGAGGTTGTCGAAGGCGAGGATGCCGTCGGCGTTCGTTGTGCCTTCGGCGACGGTCTTTCCGGTGGCTGGGTCGATGAGCTGGAAGCCGGCGCCGGCCATCGTGTTCTTGCCCGGGTCGGTCTTGTGGATCTCGACGCCGCCGGTGGCGGGGGTGACCTTGACCTTCGTGGTGCCCTCGGCGGCGGTGGTATCGCCGGCCAGCAGCATGCGCTGGGCCGAGGCGTCGCGGGGTTCGAGGACCTTCAGCTGGGAGCCCGGCAGCCCGCTCGCCGTCGCCTTCACCGTGGCTTCACCGGCCGTGGCTGCGGTGAACTGCCAGCTGGCGGTGCCGTCCTTGCCGGTGGTGACGCTGCCGCGGGCGGTGCCGGAGCCGGTCTCGGACAGGTCGATTGTGACGCCCGGGACCTTGGCGCCGGACAGGGAAGCGGTGACCTCGACGGCCACCGAGACCTTCTTGCCCGCCGTGGTCGTCTCGACGCTCGGCTTGATGTGCAGGGTGTACGGGCCGGCGTACTTCTTCGCTTCGGCGATGTAGCCCTCGGCCAGGGTGCGGGCCGTCGGCGACACGTTCGGGTAGCCCAGGCGCTGCTTGCCGCGGGATCCGTTGATGGCGTACTTCCCGCCGGCCAGGAACTCGTACGTCGCGGCGTCGACGGCAGCGGCCTGCTCGTTGGCCTGGGTCTGGCCGTACTTGCCGATCACGTAGGAGGCGTAGGCGACGTGGGAGTCGGGGACGGCCTGGCCGGTCTCGGAGGACGTCCAGTGGGTGACGGTCTTCGGGCCGGTGTAGCCGCCGGCGGCCTGGGGGCCCTTGCGCTCGGGGTCGGCGCAGTAGGTCTCGCTGTCGCCCCAGACCGTGATGCCGGGCGGTCCGTAGGCGCCGATGTGGGAGGTGGCGGCGTTGCCGTCGGAGTCCGGGATCGTGTAACCGGGCCCCAAGTCAAGCGGCTTGGCGTCGGCGGCCTGGGCGGTCGGCGTCCAGGCGAGCGTGCCGGCCACGCCGGCGGCGACGACGGTCGACAGCAGCCGGACGGTGCAAGGGGTGGTGCGGGTGCGCATGGGGTGGTGGTGCTCCTGCAATGCGGTAGGTGCCAGCCCCGCATACGGGGACCGTGGGGTGAAGCCCCCGCCCAGCGAGGCTGGAGGCGGAAGGACGGGGGAAGGACAGCAGCGAGGCGTGGCCGTCAGGGAGTGCGGCTACGGCGTACGACGGTGAGCAGTGCGGTGCGTCCAAGGCCAGGGCCGAGGGCCGTGGCGATCGTCATCGTGACCGCCCGCTCGTCGCCGGGGCCGGGGCGATGGGCGCGCGGCGGGTGGTGTGGGAGAACAAGTCGTTCTGCCGCCACGAGGGCGGTATGCGCTGTGCGGTGATGGCCGGGGTAGTGCGGGGGCTGGTGGCGACGGCGGCCGCGGCCGCTGCCCGTCGCACCTGCCCGTTCTGCGCACGGTCAGCGGCCTGGGCGGGTGACCAGACGGGGTGGTCTGTAGTGGGCGGTCGGCCCGCGGCCCACGCGGACAGCGCGGTGTAGGCCGGGCCCAGGGCGCGGGCGGCGGCGGTGAGTTGGTAGGGCGAGCGGTGGTTGTCGGTGACGCGTTCGACGAGACCGTCGGCGCCCAGCTGCCGCAGCCGGGAGGTGATCACCATCGGGGACATGCCAGGGGCCACTTCGCGGGCCAACTCGCCGCTGCGCATTGGACCGTTGGTCCGCAGCGCCCACAGGACGGCGGTGGCGTGGCGCGGGGTGATCAGCTTGAGGGCGTCCTCGACCTGCTCGGCGCGGGCGGTGGGGCCGGTGTCCTCCAGACATGCGCCGGCCCATGAGGCCAGCGCGTCCTGGACGGGGGCGAGTTCGCGTCCGCGGTCGGTGAGAGAGTAGTAGACCGGGCGTCCGTCGGTGGCAGTGCGGTCGAGGATTCCGTGGTCGGCCAGGGCCGCCAGTCGCTGGGAGACAGCGGGATCTTTCAGCCAGGGCAGCTTCTCGCGCACCTCGTGGTAGCGCAGGCGGCCGGCTTGCTGGAGGGTCTGCAGCGTCCATACGCTCCAGCGCGGGGCGATCATCGCCAGGGACTCCTCCACGTGCTGCAGATCGTTGACGCGGGAGGTCGGGGTGGTGGCGGTCATCGAAGGGCTCCTTGCAGAGGGTCAGCGGGTACGGGCAGCGGTTGCGCACGATGCTCGGGGAGAAGGCTGAGTACAGGCATCAGCGCATCAGCGATTCCGGCGTACGGCGGGTGTGGTGGAGGCGGCTGCCACTGGCGGCACCGGCAGGGCCGTAGCCGCTGGGCGGGCACGCGCAGGCCGGGAGGAGCTGGTGGGCATGGTGCGCAGCAGCTCGTCGATGGCCCTGGCGTACTGGGCTTTGGCGGTGGTGGCTGCCGCCAGCCACTGGATGTCGACGGCCAGGTCCTCGGCCGCCGGTTCCTGGCCGGGGGCGGTGGCCGTGTGGAGGCGGTCACGGACCTCGTCCAGGTGGCCTTCGGCCACGGTGAGAAACCGCCGCAGCTCCAGCATGCGCTGCACAGCCGGCGAGACCGACGCGGCGGCCTGCTGCTGGTGCAGTTCTTCCATGCTGTGGCCGAAGGCGGCCTCGATGACGCCGTCCTTGCTGGACGGGCGCAGAGCAACGCTCACACAAACCTCAACATCAACAACAGGGTGGAAAAGGGTGGTTCACCGGCGGCGGGCCGACGCCTCGGTGTGGCTGGCCGTCGGCGGCGCGGTGCTCGCGGCCGGTACTGGTGCTGTCGCGAGCGGGTAGTTCGGGGAGTGGGCGGTGGCTGCGGCCGCCCGTCGGGCTTGCGCCGCCACCGGGCCAGCTGCGGGAAGGGAGGCGTGGCGGTCGACGAGGTGGAGCAGGGCCGTTGCCTGGGCGTCACGGGCGGCCATCGCTTCCGTGACCGCGCCCGCAGCCTCCAGCAGTTCCCATCCGTCGGCTTCACTCAGGCCGTCTTGCGCTGCGCCGAGTCGTTCGAGCAGCACGTCGTGGTGGCCTTCCAGCGTCTGCTGCAATGCGGAGAGCCTGGCGTACGCCTCCACGATCTCCACGAGGCCCGCGTCCGGACGCTCTGTGGTCGCGGTGTGCTGCTGGAGGTCGGTGAGGGTGCGGCCGAGGGACTGCTCGATCCGTGCACCGAGCAGTGCCAGTACCTCGTCGTCACTCATCAATCAACTCCCTGGGCGCATACGGGTGGTAGTGCTTCCAGGGTCTGGATGACGGCCGGTTTGGATAACCGGTGATCCCGCGCTATAAGCAGGCACCGCCACCCCTCGGCTGGTACGGCTTCCGGTCAGCGCCGGAGTCCTGTCGAAGGAGGTGTCGGCGGCTTGGCAGGCGGGAGGGCCGGGAGTGGCTGAAGCGACCTGCGGGTGGTGGTGCGGGCGGCCTCGGCCCTGGGCGTGGTGAGCATGCCGGGGACAGAGGGGTGCGGCGCCGGAAGGGGTCCCTCGCGGTTCTCCATCCACTCCCATGCTGCTTCGGCGTTGCGGAAGGCTCCTTCTCGCAGGGTGTAGGTCGGGCTGTCGGGTGACCACGTTTCGAGAAAGAGGCGGTACGGCCTCTCGGCGCTGGCGGGATCGGTGTCGTAGACCAGCACGGATGTCTCGTACTCGGTGCAGTCGTCGGTGTAGTGCTCGACGACGTCGTACCGGGTGCCGGAGGTCACCAGCTGTTCTTCCAGCACGGTGGTAAGTGCATCGGCCGGCCGCGCTCCCGTACGCTCCGGCGGCACACGGACGGCATCCGGTGCAGCCCCTCGGGCGATCAGCCACCGCTGGGCCAGGGAGATCAGGGGATGGCGCTCGGCGTCGAAGCGAAAGGTCAGCTTGTCCGGTTCCCGGGTCAGCGTCATGGCCAGCAGCTGCGGGCTCCCGGGGAGGTCCCAGGTGGCCGCTGTGTCATGCAGGAGCAGGTAACTGTGCCGGCCATCGTCGGTGTGGTGGGTGGCTAGCGGAGCCAGGCAGTCGTGGTTCGTGGTCAGAGCGTGGAAGAGGTACTCATCGCTCCCGTCAGCCAGGGTGTATCCGTCGAGACGGAAGTCCAGGGCGGACAGGTCGGGCAGGTCATGTGCGGGATGGTTCAACGGTGTTCTTCGATCAGGTGTCATCCACGGCGATCAACCGTGGCATCGTCAGCGTCGGCGGTGCTGCGCCGTCTGCGCAGCCACGGGCGCCGTGGTCGGGACGGTCTGTACCGCGGGCGCGGTCTGGCGGGTGCGGGTCAGGCAGGCACGGCCGGCATCGGTCAGCGTGATGGGCTGCCCGGTGTGCAGAGGCCGTGTGGTGTCCCGGTTCACCAGGCCCTGGGTTTCGAGCCGTTGGAAAGCGGGCCAGGTGACGCGGTTGCCGGAGGGGGTGGTCACGGACATGCGGTGGGTGAGCAGGTGCTCGCGCAGTACCGCGCCACCGGGAGCGATGGCCACCAACGCGGCATAGTCGGCCCGGAGAAGATCGGCCCCGGTAGGTGCCGGTCGGGGCCGGTCGTGTTCTTCGAAGGGCTTGAGCGTGCACAGCAGTTCAGCGGCGCGCTCGTCACGCTGGGCGACGGCGTCCTGCAGCTGGACGACGGTGCGGTCGATGCGTCGGAAGAGGGCGTCTTCGACCTCGAACTCGCCGCTGGAGAGCCGGTGGAGCAAGGTGCGATAGAAGGTGACGCCCCGCTCCGCGTCCGCCAGCGCGCGATGCGCGGCCACCACGTCCGCGAGCCCCTCCTCGGCATGGACGCCGGTCTCCCACAGGGCGTCGATGCTCCACCCCGTCGCGCTCTCCACCCGAGCATCGAAGGACGTCAGCGCCTTCGGGTGAGTTCCTGTGGTGCTCACGCGGTGCGCTCGTCATGGCCAGCGGGGTTGGCCGGCAGGTCCGGGCGGTGTCGGCGCAGCGCGGCGGTGAACTCGGAGCGCCGGTAGCCCTTGCGCTGGGTGCCGTCGGACAGGCGGATGTTGTGCGAGCGGATGCTGTACGGGGACAGCAGCATGGCCAGGCGTCGGGGGGTGAGCTCTTCGCGCTGCCAGGTGCCCAAGGCAGGCCCCTTCGTCGAACGCAGGGCCTCCACGATGTCCGCCGTGGGCAGAGTTCCAGGGTCTCCGTGGGCGGCGAACACCTCACGACAAGCCCGAAGAATGCCCGTATCGCCCTGGCGGTGTTCCACCGCGTTACGCGCGCGCCGGCCTGCGGACGGATGCGCAGCAGTTGCCCTGGGGGCTGCGGTGCGGCGCGGTGTGGCGCTGAGCAGGTGGACGAGCTCTTCCGCACGCTCCAGCAGCTCGACTGCCTTCTGCCGACACCGGGCGCGGCGCTCCTCCTGTAGGGCTTCGTCAGCGTGGAGGGCCAGGGTGAGCGCCGGGTACGGCAGGCGTGCGTCGGCCCCGTCGAGGCGATGCTGTGTGCAGCAGGAGGCGTCTATCAGGAGGTCGGCGAAGAAGGGCGTCATCGGGAGGGGCCTTTCTGGGCGAGCGGCGCCGTCGGAGCGGCGGTGGCCGCGGGGACAGTGCGCCGCTGGGGCGTGGGGGATGCAGAAGTGCGCACCGGCACGGTGCGGGGTGAACGGGCGCGGGCGGCGGTGGCGCGGGGGGACGAGGTTGTGCGTGTGCGGCCGAGCCGGTGGAAGGCGGTGTTGTACGCCTCGAATCCGGCACGGGGCCGCATGGCGACCAGGAAGATCTCCCGCTTGTGCAGGGAGCCGGCCGGGGCGGGGCGTTCCTGGTAGACGATGCGCCAGTCGACCTTGGCGTCGACGTAGAGCTTGCGGCAGTCGGACAGGTCCTGGCCGTGCCGGTCGTCGAGACGCTGACCGCGTTGTTCTCCGTGGACGAGGTCCTGCAGGGAGAGGAGGGCAAGGTCGCGGATCTCGGTCGGTGCCTCGCGCAGGTCGTCCAGGGCGCGGGGGTCGGCGGCGAACGCGAACTTGGGGAAGCTCACGTCGGCGTCACGTGACCTGGGTGTGTCCGGTGGTGGGGACCGGGGCGGTGGTGGGCTTCGGACCTGGCAGCAGGCGGTGCGCGGGCCGGGCCGGATTCGTAGTGCACGCAGCGAACGGACCACCGGGTGCGCGGAGTTGGGCCATGGTGTGGTCGAGGTGGTCGCGATGCCACGTCGAGGGGCCCGACGGTCCGGCCTCGGGGTCGATGTGCTGCTGCCAGGACAGCCACAGCGCGTGGAGGCGGGCAACGGCCTCGGGGTGCTGGTCCCACCAGGGGCACCAGGGGGCGCTGGAGGTGATCTCCCGGCCGTAGACCGGCAGGAGCAGGTCATCGACCCAGTCCGTGAGCGCGTCGAGCTCGCTCTCGTACGCCTGGCCCTCCATGGCCATGATGAACAGCGGTTCACCACCGTCGGCCGGTCCCGGGCCAGGAGCGAAGCCGCCGAAGTCGGGTCCTGGCAGGGGTATCGGCGGCGGGTCGGCGGCCAGGTGGTCCAGGACGCGGGCTTGCTCCTGGGATTGGTCGATCAGCCGACGCACGCTCGCGGACAGATCAGCCAGGTCAAGGTCCGACATACGAACCGGCTCCGGGATTTCTCCCGTGGAGGGGTCGGGGGAATCAGACACAAAGCTTCTTTCCAACAGGGCGAGTTCAGTGAAGGCCAGCGTCCGGACTCCGGCTGGTTTGGGTAACCGGTATCCGGACGCTATAAGCAGGCGGTATCGGCCAGCCCGTATCCGCTAAGGGCAGGGCCCGTGGCTCCGCCGGTGGGCATCGTCGGTTACTCGGTTGGGCCGGCGAGGGCGTAATCGTCCTGCGAAGAGACCGCGTGGAGAGCCTCGGTGAGCCGGTTTGCGGCGATGTCCGTGTAGTGCTTGGTCTTCTCGATGCCGATGAAGTCGTAGCCTTCCAGCAGGGCGGCGACGCCGGTGGATCCGGAGCCTGCGCAGAAGTCGAGGATGGTGCCGCCGGGCGGGCAGATCTTCACCAGTTCCCGCATCACCTCAACGGGCTTCTGCGTGATGTGCTGGCGGCCCTTGCGCGGCTGGGACCCGGTGTAAAGGCCAGGCAGGTACACCGGGTTGCGGTCGGCGTCCACTGCACCCTTGGACGCCCAGTGGATGAACTCGCAGGACTGCTTGAAGCGGCCCTTCTGCGGCCGGGCCTGGGGCTTGTGCCAGGCCAGCGTGCCCCGCCACGTCCAGCCGCCCGCCTGGAGGGCGTCCGACATCGAGCCTGCCTGGCGCCAGTCGGTGAACAGCAGCAGCGTGCCCGACGGCTTCGTCACCCGGTGCGCCTCGGTGAGGATCTGCGTCAGCCAGAACGTGAAGGACCTCTGGTCCATGTTCTCGCCGGGAAAATCCGCCAGCTGATGTTCGGCGTCGACCGAGGTGTACTTCTGCCGTGCCGTGCGAGAGGTGCGCTCCTTGGCCGTGCGCCCACCGGAGTTGTACGGGGGGTCGGTGATCACGGCGTCCACGCTGTTGTCGGGCAGCGTGGCCAGTACGGACAGAGCGTCGCCCTGGTGCAGGGAAAAAGACATGACGAGGTCCCGTTCAAAGGGTGCGAGAGGGAACTGAGAGCGCTCGCATAGAAGCACGCCCTGGTGATCCAGACGGTGGCTGCGAGGCGACTCCAAACTGTAGGCCCAAAAACCCGGTTGACCCCGGGCAGAGGGAAAACTTCCCTGAATTCATTTCCGGTCGCCGAATCCTTTGGTCAACCGGGATTCCCTCCCTACAGTTCTGGTCATGCCCGCCCCGGCCACACCGGACGGCACCCCTCAATTCCCGGCTCCCTTCAGGAGAGGTCTCTTCGTCATGCCACTGAGCACCTGACACATGCCCCGGACGCGGCCCGGGAGCTGCAACTCCCCCGCGCCGGCTTGTCGCACCACCAGCAACCAGACCTGTTCCGGGCCCCTTTGGACCAAGCGCACGCCCGGACGGCTCCACGCGAAAGACACTGCCTTGGCACACCCATGCCCTCATCCAGCCCTTCCGCCGCCCCGGGCCCTTTCTGACCGGCCGGGCAGGTGGCATTGAAGGCCGTCGTCGCGACCATCG
Organism: Streptomyces sp. AM25; assembly: GCF_058146165.1. Classification (NCBI taxonomy): domain Bacteria; kingdom Bacillati; phylum Actinomycetota; class Actinomycetes; order Kitasatosporales; family Streptomycetaceae; genus Streptomyces; species Streptomyces sp. AM25. Next base: position 12,682 of record NZ_JBKIWN010000026.1, read on the forward strand.
GTGTCGCGGTCCTCAGCCCGCTGCTGCTGGCCGGCACCGCCGCAGTCGCCGCAGCCGGCGGCGGCGCAGCCAGCGCCGCCCACGGTGATTGCGGAGGCGAGGCCGGATCGGTCGACGCCGAAGCGGTCGCCAAACAGGTCAAGGACATCCTTGGCGGGAAGAGCGGCGGGAAGGTCTCCGTCGAGGGGCTCGAGCTGCCCGCCGAGCAGATCCCCAACGCCAAGACGATCGTGGCCACGGGCGTGGCCATGCACATTCCCGAGCGCGGACAGATCGTCGCCCTGGCCACCGCCATGCAGGAATCCCGGCTCCGCAACCTCAACTACGGCGACTTGGACAGCCTCGGGCTGTTCCAGCAGCGGCCGTCCGCGGGCTGGGGAACCCCCGCCCAGGTACGCGACCCGGTATATGCGTCCACGAAGTTCTACAAGGCGCTGCTGGAAGTGCGCGGGTGGGAGTCGATGACGGTCACCCAGGCCGCGCAGGCCGTCCAGCGTTCGGCATTCCCTGATGCGTACGCGCAGTGGGAGCCGCTGGCCCGTGCCCTGCAGTCCGCGATCATCAAGACGCTGCCGGACGGCGGCAAGTCCAAGCCCGAGGACGGCAAGACCGCCGACAAGGACAAGAAGGACAAGAACAACTCCACGACCGGCAAGGGTGGTTGCGCCACCGGAGCGGACGGGAGCAACTTCGGCACGATCCCGCCGGGCGCGGTACCCAAGGGCTACACGATTCCCAAGGACGCCCCGAAGAAGATCCAGACCGCGATCCGATGGGCGCTCGGCCAACTGGACACCCCGTACCAGTGGGGCGGCACCTGCGAGAACTCGCACGGTCCGGACCCGATGGGCCGGTGCGACTGCAGCTCGCTGATGCAGATGGCCTACCACGCCGCCGGCGTGAACATCTCCCGCACTACCTACACCCAGGTGAACGAGGGCAAGGCCGTCTCGATCAGCTCACTCAAGCCCGGGGACCTGCTCTTCACCCGGGGCACCGCGGCGGTGCCCGAGCACGTGGGGATGTACATCGGCAGCGGCTTGATCATCAATGCGCCGAAGACCGGTGACGTCGTGCGCATCACCACGCTCGCGAACTGGAAACCCCAGATCCTCGCCGCGCGCCGCATCCTCAACTGACCGGAATGACCGCCAGCTTCACCGAAGCCACTCCCCTCCCCTGGCCAGGGGCACACCCCCGGCCCCGGTGAAGCAGCTCACGTCGACACGGCTCACGCCTTCGCCCACGACCGCCCCTTCCGGCAAGCAGGCCGAGACCTGCGCCTGAGCCCGCTCTGCAGCATTTCTCCCCCTCCCCGAGGCGCTTGCCTCCCCTCCCCCTTCTTTCGTCGCTTTCGCACGCCGTTTCGGCGTGCCTGCAAGGAGCTCGTCTGTGCCCACGCTCGACCACGTCCGCTACCTCGCCTACAACCCGGGCATCAGCCCGAAGGAGGGCGGGCTTCCGGGCCTGTCCGTCCTGAAGGACGTCATCTCCTCGATCAACCTCTTCGCAATCATCGCGATCGTCGGCGCCCTGGCCGTGAGCCTGGCCGTGTGGGCCTGGGGCCACTACACCGGCGGCCACCAGGCCGAAGCCAACGGGAAAAAGGGCGCGGTCGTCAGCGCAGGTTGCGCGCTCGGCCTCGGCGCCGCCAACGGCATCGTGTCGTTCTTCAGCACGCTCGGAACGCAGGTCCACTGAGATGCTGAAACGTCACTCCAAGCGCCCGCGCACACCACGCTTCGCCGCACTGACCTCGCGGACAGCCTCGTGGTCGATGAACCGGCGCCTGGCCGCCGGCATCGCGGCCATGACGGTCCTGGCCGGTGCCGCGGGGCTGACCGCCTACCTCACCACCGACACCGACAAGCCCGCCGGTTCACCCCCTGCGGCCTCCACGAGCAGCAGCCCCTCACCGACAGCCTCGGCCGACGGTGAGGGCAGCGGCGCCGTGCCGAAGCCGCCGTCCACCCATGACCCGGTGGAGTTCGCCAAGGCCGCTGCCGGTGCCCTGTGGTCCTACGACACCCGCCAGGCCACCCAGCCGCAGCACCTGGCCAGGCTGAAGGCGTGGATGACGACCGAGGCGAAGTACACCGACTGGGACTCGGTGGCCTCGCAGGTCCCCGACCCGACGCTGTGGTCACGGATGCACGACAACGGCCAGTACGCCACCGCGAAGATCGCCGAAGGCCATATGCCGCAGGCGTTTACGAAGGCGCTCGGCGACAACCCCGGCGCCATCACCGAGGCGTACGTCTACGTGGTCACCGTCAGCGGCAAGCAGTCCATCTCCTGGCGCGGCGGCGGAGCCGGCGCCGAGGGCCGGGCGATCATGCTCGCCGTCCAGTGCCGCCCCGACCGCAACTGCGCCCTGTCCGGGGTCTCCCCCCGCGTCGCCCCCTGACCCACGCCCAGCAGGAAGGAGGTAAATACCTGTGGGCTTCTGCAATCTCCCGCTGGTGGACAACGTCTGCAAGGCGGTCGACGCGATCGATTTCGTCGCCGACCCCGGCAAGTCCATCACCGAGGGCCTCGGCGCGTGGATCGCCAAGAGCGTCGGCGAGCTCGCCGCCTCGGCAGCCGACCTGGCCGCCAAGGCCGTCGCCACCACCACCAAGGTCGATCTCAACGCAGGATGGTTCAGAGACAACTACGAACTGATCCTGCCGATTGCCCTCCTGGTGATCGTCGGCACGTTCTGTATGCAGCTGGTACGAGCCGCCTGGAAACGAGACGGCCAGGCGTTGAGCCAGGCGCTCAGCGGCACGCTGGTCGGCGTGATGTTCGCCTTCGGCGCCATCGCGTTCACCACCGTCGCCCTCACCGTCGTCGACGCACTATCGGACGGCCTGTTCAAGGCCGGGCACTCCTCGATCGCGGACTCCGTCCGCCGCATGATCAAGGTCTCCCAGTACGGCGGCATGTACGAACTGGGGTGGCTGGTACCGACGTTCGTGGCGATCGGCGCCGCCATCGGAGCGTTCCTCTACTGGTGCGTGATGATGGTCCGCAAGGTCGGCATCCTCGTCCTGGTCACGCTCGCCTGCTTCGCCGGTGCGGGCGGTGGCTGGGAGGTCGCCAAGCGGTGGCGCAAGGGCTGGATCGAAGCCACCGCGACGCTCGTGGTCTCGAAGCTCTTGATGACGATCGTCTTCCTGCTGGGTGTCTCCGCCATGGGCAAGACCGAGGCGAAGGACGGGCTCGCCGCCGTCTCCGATGCGATGGCCGGCATCGTCGTGATGGTCATGGTGCTGCTGTGCCCGTACATCACGTACCGGTTCGTGCACTGGGCCGCCGATGGTCACGGCGAGGACCTCCACCGCTCCGGCGGCGCCGGTATGGCGGCTGCGTCCCGTACCGCCCAGGGTGTCGGCCGCAAGGCCATGGCCATGTCGGCCGGAGGCGGCGGCGGTGCCGCTCTGGCCGCGGCAGCCCCGCAGGGCCCGCCGCAGGTCCCCGGCCAGCTGCTGGCCAAGGCAGCTCCCTCCAGCTCCGGCTCAGGTTCCAACTCGGATTCGGATAACGACTCCGGTTCGGGAACGAGCGGCAGAACTTCCGGCCCCGGGTCGAGATCTTCCGGGAGCCACGGCGAGGGCGGCTCGGGCGACGAGCCGACGCCCACGCCTCCTCCTCGGTTCGTCACCGACGACAGCGGATCCTCATCCCCGCAGTCCGGCCGGCTGACGGGCCAGGGCAACGGCATGCCGGCGCAGCAGTCCGGACTCATGGCCGCGGGTAGCCAGCCGGGTGCGGGACTTGCCTCCGGCTCCGGTCTGATCGGGCAGGGACCGCCGGCCCCGACTCCGCAGGGCCCCGCGGTCTCCACGCCCAGGCCACAGCCCGCCACCCGGTCCGGCGAGACGGCCGCCCCGCCGTCGCCTCCCGCGACCGGCAGCTGATCCGCCCTCCCCCGTCTCTGGGGCACCCGCCGGCCCAGCCCACTGCGCCGACGGGTGCCCCGGGCCCCACCCGGCCACGAACCCCCTCGCTTCGTCGTGGCCCATGCACTTCCAGAACGGCCCCACCTGTATGTCTGATCACTCCGCCGCCGTGCCGGTGACGGTGAAGTTCCCGCACCGAAGTCGCCGCGGCATCCTGCTCGGGCTCTCCCTGCCCCAGCTCGTCCTGACCGCCTCCACGCTCGCGGTGCTGATGCTCACCGTCGTGAGCACCGGCCTGACCGGCGCCTTCGCCCTCGCCCCGCTGTGGGCAGCCATCGCCGCGCTGGTCTTCGTCCGTCGAGGCGGCCGCTCGCTCATCGACTGGGCCCCGGTCATCACCCGCTACTCCATCCGCCGCGCCCGAGGACAGCACATGTGGTTCTCCCGTCCCTCCACCCACCCCTGCACCGAGGGCCTGCTCCATCTGCCGGGCACCGACGCCTCGTTGCGGGTGTTCACCTCACCCGACCGGCAGCTCGCCGCCGTCCACGACCCGCGCGCGGGCACCATGACCGCCGTCGCCCGCATTTCCAGCCGGGCCTTCGCCCTCCTCGACCCGGCCACCCAGAACGCCAACGTCAACGGCTGGGGCCGCACCCTCGCCGGACTCGCCCGCACCGGACACATCAAGACCATCCAGGTCCTCGAACGCACCGTCCCCGACTCCGGTGACGCCCTCACCCGACACTGGACCGAACACGGCCACCCCCAGGCACCCGTCGCCGGCACCGTCTACGCCGAACTCGTCACCGCAGCCGGACCCGCCGCCGCACCTCACGAGGCGTACCTCGCGGTCTCCCTCGACATGAAGGCCGCCCGACGGCTCATCTCCCAGGCCGGCGGCGGACTGCCGGGTGGTTTCACCGTGCTGCAGCAGACCACCGCGACCCTCACCCAGGCCGCCCGCAACGCCGGGCTGACGGTCACCGGCTGGCTGGAGGCCCGGGAGATCGCCGCGGTCATCCGCACCGCCTACGACCCCAGGGCCCTCTCCGCCCTCCAGCAGTGGTCACCCACCGGCCGCGCCGAAGCCGACCCGGCCGCCGCCGGCCCCGTCGTCCAGGTCGAGGAAGCCGACCGGGTCATCACCGACAGCGCGCACCACGCCACCTACTGGGTCGAGAACTGGCCCCGCACCGAAGTCGGCGCCGGGTTCCTGCACACGGTGCTGTTCTCCGCCGGGGTGCGCCGCTCCTTCTCCCTGATCTATGTGCCGCAGCAGCTGGAGGCCGCGCTGAAGGACGTCCAGCGGCGCAAGGCGACGATCATCGCGGACGCGGCCGAGCGCCAGCGCAAGGGCCAGGTCGACAACGAAGAGGACTCCGTCGAGTACGCGGACGTCAAGCAGCGCGAGCGGCAGCTGATCGCCGGCCACGCCGACGTCGCCCTCACCGGCCTGCTCACCGTCTCCGCCGACAGCGACGACCAACTCGACGCCGCCTGCGCACAGATCGAGACCGCCGCCGTCTCCGCCCAGGTCGACCTGCGCCGCCTGCTGTGCCAGCAGCCCGACGCGTTCGCCACCGCCGCCCTGCCGCTCGCCCGCACCGCCCTGTAACACCCGCAAGCCGCAGGAAGGACCCCATTTCCGTGACGACTTCGTCCCCGCTCGCCGAGCGCGAGCCGCTCGCCTACGTCACCGCGGCGACCGCCGGCATCCGCCACCACACCCGCACCACCACCTCACCCCCCGGAGGCCGTCCGGCGCCCCGGGGCCACGTGGACGCCCTCCACGCCCACCTCACCGCCCTCCACGCCCTCCTCGGCCGGCTCACCGAGCAGACCCGCGACGAACATCCCGCCCAGAGTGGCCATTTCGCGGCAGCACGCACCCGTCTGTGGCAGGCCGGCGAGCACCTCCACGACGCCTTCCACCAGGCTCCCCGCACCCCCGTGTCCGACCCGGACGTGCCGCAGGGCGAGACCTGCGAGCAGGACATCGACCCCACCGGGCCGCCGTTCCTGACGATCTGCCTGCGCCATCTGCGCACCAGCACCGTCGTCCGGCAGCAGACCACCCCGGCCGACCTGCACTCGCCCCTCCACGGTCACGCCTGCCACCGCACCAGCTGACCGTCCCCCGCTGAAAGCCGAGCACTCCCACCGATGAACCACCGGCCCGCCCGCACGGCACGCCGCGCCAGCGCCTCCCCGCTCTTCACTCCCCACACCCGCGACCGGGCCCGGCGCCGCGCCGACCGCCAGCAGCTGCACGCCGCCCGCGACAAGGCCCGCAAGGCCGTCCCCACCCCTGCCCGCCGCCGCGGCCGGACGGACGACCAGGGACCGATACCGCTGTACCCGGCCAACGGCCGACCGGGGCCGGCCTCCGCCCGCGGGGGGAAACTCTCCCTGCCCGCCCACCGCATGACCACCGCCACCGTCGCCGGCGCCTACCCCTTCCTCGCCGAAGGCGGCCTCGGCGCCGAAGGCACCTACATCGGCCGCGACGTCCACGCCGAAGCGAGCTTCACCTTCGACCCGTTCGCGCTGTACGGGAAGCTCGACGGGTTCACCAACCCCAACGTGCTGCTCGCCGGCGTCATCGGCATGGGCAAGTCCGCGCTGGCCAAGAGCTTCGCCCTGCGCAGCGTGGCCTTCGGATACCGGATCTACGTCCCCTGCGACCCGAAAGGCGAGTGGACGGCCGTTTCGGCCGCGCTGGGCGGCATGACCATCGCGCTCGGCCCCGGCCTGCCCGGCAAGCTCAACCCCCTGGACGCACCCCCGCAGCCCGACGGCGTGACCGCCGGGGACTGGGCCGGCGAGGTCCGCAAGCGGCGGCTGATGCTGCTCGGTTCGCTGGCCCGCACCGTCCTCGGCCGGGACCTGCTGCCGATGGAGCACACCGCCCTCGACGTCGCCCTCGACTGCGTCGTCACCCACGCCGCCCAGACCGGCCGCACCCCGCTCCTCGGCGACATCGCCGCCACCCTCAACAACCCGGGCCTGCTCGACATCGCCGGCGGCGAACTCTCCGGCCGCCTCGGCGACGCCGCCCGCGACCTCGCCCACGCCATGCGCCGCCTCGTCCACGGCGACCTGGCCGGCATGTTCGACGCCCCCTCCACCGTCGTCTTCGACCCGCGCAGCCCGATGCTCACCATCGACCTCTCCCGCCTCGGCGGCTCCGGCGACGACACCGGCCTCGTCCTCGCCATGACCTGCGCCTCCGCCTGGATGGAGTCCGCACTCGCCGACCCAGGCGGCGGCAGACGTTGGGTCGTCTACGACGAAGCCTGGCGACTCATGCGCCACGCGGGCCTGCTGGAGCGCATGCAGTCCCAGTGGAAGCTCTCCCGCGGCCTGGGCATCGCCAATCTCATAGTCATCCACCGCCTGTCCGACCTGCTCACCGCCGGCGATGCCGGCTCGCGCGGACGCGCACTCGCCGAGGGCCTGCTCGCCGACTGCTCCACCCGCATCGTCTACCGCCAGGAAGCCGACCAAGTCCTCGCCGCAGCCGGACTCCTGGGCCTGACCTCCGTCGAATCCCAGGCCATCGCCCACCTCAACCGCGGACGCGGCCTATGGAAAGTCGCCGGCCGCTCCTTCATCGTCCAGCACCTGCTCCACCCACAGGAACTGGCCCTCTTCGACACCGACGCCCGCATGCACTGAAAGGTCCGCAAGTTCACCATGCCTGACATCACCAGCCCCGGCTACTTCCTGCGACTCGCACGGAGCCTCGACAGGATCTTCGACGACCTTCCGCAGGCCGAGCGTGTGCGGCGAGGCGACGACATCAGCGCGGCCGTCCACACAGTGGTCACCAACACCGGCCACGTCCTGACCGAGATCAGCGAAGAACTGGCCACCAGTAGCCGCCACGAGGCCGAGGCTCCCTCGGCGTACAGCCACGCCGAGCGCTCCGGCACAGCAGCACTCACCCAGTGCGCAGTACCTCTCGGAACCGCCCTCGCCCACCTCAGCCAGGTAATCGGCCATCTCGGCTTCCTCCACGAGAACACTCGGCACTCCGCCACCGGCCCGCGCACTCCCGCCCCAGACGACGTGCAGCTTTCCCTCCAGAGCCACCTCGACCAAGCCGGCAGCACCCTGCGTACGGCCGCCGGGCAGCTGCGCAGCAACGCCACCCAGCTCTCACGCCCGCTTGCCGCCCGAGCCCTGACCGCGCCGTCACACGTGGTGCCCACCGCCGTGGCACCGTCTGCCGAGCAGGCGTCCCACCGGTCCCGCTGACATCGCAACGCGGACCCGCACCCTCGATGGTGCGGTCGGGCCAGGGGCCCGGTACACCACAAATGTCGCTGCAGCATCGAGATCCCCGACGATACGGCGACTTCTCCGCACCCTCGAGCGGGCCCCTGGCTGCCTGGATCCCCAGATCGTCGGCCCAGCTGAGCCCCAAACGAACCCACGGCAGTACAGACATCCGGAGCGATCCTGTTGCGCATTGACCCTCGCAGCCCCGCCCACCTCAACACTATCGCCCAGGAAATACGCGAACTGGCCAACGGGCTCACGCTGTTCACCCACAACACGCCGGAGACAGCGGCCTTCACCGCCGGTGCCCGGATGAAGGCCCTCGGCGGCATGACGGAGATGCTCTCCAACACCCTGCTGTACAACCTCAGCGGCGAGCCCTCCGCCGACCGCGCCGAGCGTCGCGGTGCCGGCGCCCTCGCCACCGCGGCAGCCGGTACGTCACAGGCCATGGGTCACCTGGCTGAAGCGCTCCAGCAGGTCGCCTTCCTCCAGGAACACGCCACGCGCCGGCCAGGGCCGGACCTCGCCGACGCCCAGCAGGCCGCATGGAACGTCATCGGTGACCGCCTGGACGAAGCCCGTACAGCGCTGGAAGACACCGCCACTCAGCTGGAATCCGACACCCGTCACCTCACCCAGCCGCCACGGCGGCCCACCCCGCGCAGAACCGTCCCGATCGCGCAGGCCCAGCGGCCGCCCACGCCGGTGTCTGTTCCCACCACCCCTCTGCGCCGACCGGTCCCCTGACCGCACCACCGACCACCCGTCACCGGAAAGAACTTCCCTCTTGCCTCACCGAGCTGATCTGTCCGCGTTCGCCGACGCACTCGCCCTGCGGCTGCCCGGCACATGGACCAGCCAGTACCACCCGCACCCCGACTACCCCGCCCAGTTCCCCATCGCTGAAGAGCTATGGGACATGGCCCATGCCCATTGGGCTGTCTCCGAGTTCGTCCTGAACCACGACGCCGTACTCACCGGCCCCGACGGCAAGCGCCTGTACGTCATCGACCGGCCCCTCAACCAGAACGAGTTCATCGTGGCCGCCCTCGCGCCGCCAGGACTGGACGACCACCTCTTCCGCGGCGTACCCGAGCCCAACGGGATCACGGTGGGCGCTGATCCCGCCCGGGCCGCGGCCACCGTCGCCCGGCGCCTGCTGCCCCGCTACAACAAGGCACTCGCCGAAGTACACCGCAGAGCCGCCGTGGAGCAGAACCTTTCGGTGAAGCGCACGGCCCGGGTGGATTTCGCCTGGCAGGCAGACGGCTCCCTGACCGCCACCACCGACCACCCAGCGACCATCGATCACCTACACCGCGCCGGATTCCATGCCGACCCCCGCGACGGCAACACCTTCGCCCTCCCCGTCGCCCTCAGCCCAACCGAACGGGACCAGAGGCTGCGCACCGTCGTTCTTGAACTCGGAGCTCTCGGGGCCCATGTCTCCCTCCGCAGTGCCCCCGCGCCGCCCGCACCCGCGCCCCCGGGGTCGGCGGTCCTGACGGAGCTGGTCCACCGCGCTGCCTCCGCCGAGGACCTGCACGATGTAGCCGCGGTCCTCGACGAAGCACTCGACCCGAGGACCGGCCCGCTTGCCGGTCTGGAAGCAGTGGTCCGTCACAGCGCCGTACGCGCCGCCCAGACCGGACCGGCCCCGCTGCGCAGTGAGTTCACCGCCTCCTTCGACGCCATCGCCGCACGCATCCAGCAGCTCCATCGCGATCTCGCCGAACTTCGGCTCGGCGTGGGAGAGATCGCTGCTCTCACCCACGCCCACGGCGAGCACATCTGGTCCGATCTCCTCGACCAGCGCCACACCACACGCGCCACCCCCACTGCGACAGCCGTATCCCCGACGCCAGCCAGGACCACCGCCACCATCGGTGTCCCGCGCGGGCGTTGAGCGTAGCCACGTGCCGCCGGTCACCGCCGTGCCCTCGTTGCCGCCACCGGTGAGCCCTTCACACTTTTCCCCAGCACGGAGCACAGCCCTGTGGATAACCCAGACCCTCATGTCGTCGTCGGCCGCCACCCCGAATTCGGCTACGTCGCCCTGAACACCCAGGACTTGTTCGTCGCCGACCACGTGCTCAAGCTCCTGGGCTTTCAGCCCGTCCCCGACAGCAAGCTCTACGCCCTGGCCAACCCCGAGCACGACGGCGAACGCCGCACCCGGCAGGCCATCGCCTCCCTGCGCGCCGCCCGCTACCAGGTCGCCGCCGACATCAGCCTCGACCCCGCACCACCCCAGCAGGCCGCCACCCCGCGCCTCGCCAACGAGCACCAGCAGACCACGACGCAGGGCAGGGCGCAGCGGACAACGCCGACTGCTCAGGCGGCGGTCGTGAAGTCCGCTGCCTGGCAGAGCCGTACCGATCTCCAGCCCATTCCGCCCAAACCGAAGAACCCTCCGCTGTGGGCTCCCCGCAGCCAGATACGACGTTGAGGCCTCAATGGACCTGACACCAGCCGACCGTGTCGCCGGCGCACGCTCCACAGCAGAAGCGGCACGCATACTCCAGGAAGCGCTCGAAGATCCGCACGGCCATCTGGCCAGCCTCCATGACCTGTTGGAGCGAGCCAGTATCTGGTTCGACGAGCACCCCGGCCCCACCCCCGGCAATGCCGTCCGGCGGCTGCGCGACGCCGCTGCCGCACTGGACGCGATCGGGGACGACGTCGTCCGGCTCACCGAAGATCTCACCCACTCCCCCGCGCCCACACCCCGCGGGACGGGGTCTCGGCCGCACACCGTGCACCCCTTCGGCCCGCCCGGCCCCAGCCTGCCACCGCGTGCTGCCACACCGCCCGGCCACCGTCCCCGCCGCTGACCATCCCCTTCAAACCGCGACCGAGTTGGAGAACTTCATGGCTGTCCGTACTCACTGGACCATCGACCACACGTGCGGCCACCAGGTCGACCATGACCTGTCCGATCGGGCTGCCGACCGCCGCGCCGGCTTCGCCCGCTGGCTTGAGGTCCGCGACTGCTCCGACTGCTGGAAAGCCGCCCGCGCAAGCAGCCCGGACGAGAAGCAGCAGTGGCTTGCCGCCCGGCGCGCCGAAGAGCAGGAAGCAGCCGCCGAGTGGGAGCAGCGCTACGCAATGCCGCCGCTGGAGGGACCGGAAAAGGCGGTGGGCTGGGCGGTGCGGTGCCGGCACCAGCTGGTGACCGCCGCGTACACCGCTCTGGCCGTCGAAGGTGAACTCGACGACGCGGACTGGTCGGAGATCGAGGAGAAGGTTCGTACGGTCACGCGGGCCGGGTGGTGGATCGATCAGCGCGATGCCGACGGCGCCGATCTGCCGGAGCTGCTCGAGGCGGCGACCGACGCCGACCGCCCGACCGAGAACCCTTACGTGTAGCAGAGCAGACATAGCCCCTTATGGCCGGTTCAAGAAACCGGCTTCGCCGCACGACCCCCGACGTGCGTTCCCCTTCTCACCGTTCCACCGCTGAGGACCCGTCGATGCCCGACTCCGCTCCCCTTCCCGTCCACGCCACCGACACCGTCACTCCCCGCCGGCAAGTCCGGCACGACCACTTCGCCCCCGGCGATCGCGTCGTGGTCATCCGGGGCAGCCTGGGTGGCGATCTCCATGGCGACGACCTGACCGTCGTCGCGCCGTCCTGGCACACGCCCACCGGCCAGGACGGCTGGCGCACCCGCAATCCCCATGGCGGCGCCCACACCTTCACCACCGCGCACCCGCGCTATCTGGTCCACGTCGAGCGGCACTGCCCCGACTGTGTCGCGTTCTTCCGTGCCCTGGCCGCCGAGCTGCTGCCGCAACTGCCCAAGCGCGGGTGTACGGAAGGGGATTGGTACCGCTTCACCGCGCTCGACCAGCTCGTGCATCGCGATGACTACGGCCTAGCGGCCTGATCCCCCCTCTGGAGCCGCGATGGTGATGCCGACACCGTTGTGCAGGACGTCTTGCAGACCGCGGAGCCCGACACCCCACCCGCTCGTCCCTGCCGCACAGATTCCCCCCGCCTCACATGTTCCCCAGCTCCGCCACGATCGCCGGACCTGCAGCTCGGCTAACGTGCCACCTCTTCTACCGCCTGCGCCGACTGCTCCAGCGCTGCATCAGCCGCTGTGCCTCCGCATGCACGACGCGCCGCCGACATACGGGCATCCCTCTGGCCACCGGCTTCGGCACGCTCGACGAGACCAGTCGAACGTCCGGCACGACACCTCCTCCTGGCCTCCGAACCGGGTTGTGAGCAGCCGATGTTGACGGTCCCGTCCCGGTAGCGATCGAGGAGGTGGATCGGCTCGCCGCCGGTCTGATCCACCTGCTCGACCAACGTCTGCGCATCACGAACGAGCCCCGGGCTGCGGCCCCCGTCCATCTCAGAACCGGCGTGCTGGAGCGGCTCACCGCCGCTCGCCCTTTCTCACGGCGCTCCCGCCCCCGGCCTCGGCCGCCGTATCTCCCACGCCCAGCCGCCGAGGCCGCTGAACCCAGCGCATTCCCCCGCGTCTCTCGCGCTCCCCCTCCCCTTCCACACCACCACAGGACCATCCGCTTTGCCTCCTCGCACGTCCCCGTCCGCGTCCTCCTCCCCGGCCACGGACCTCCTCTTCCGGATCCTGATCGGCGCCATCGCCGTTTTCGTCCCCTTCGCCACCGCCTCCTGGATCGGCGGCAACGCCGTCGCCTTCCTCACCACCGACACCGACTCCCGTGCCCCCTTCCGCCCCGCCGACGCGCTCCTCCACCCTCATGACCTCTGGCCCGAGACCGGCGACACCGCCCTGAACCTCGGCACCCTCGTCTTCCCCAGCGTCGTCCTCGTGACCATCGCCGCCGTCGCCGCGCGGCTCTACATGCGCCACAAGAACGGCACGAAGGGCGGCAAGGCCGTCAAGGGGATGGCCACCCGGCGGGACGTCGAGCCGCTGCTCGCCCGACAGATCACCGCCAAGGCCAAGGAGCTGCGGCCGAGTCTGGCCAAGAGCGAGACAAAGAAGATCGATCCGCAGCAGACCGGAGTGCTGCTCGGGGATCTCGCCGGCACCCGCCACGAAGTCCGCATGGGCTACGAGGACGTGGCTGTGGCCATCATGGCCCCCCGCTCCGGCAAGACGACCTGCCTGGCCATCCCCGCGATTCTCGGCGCCCCGGGTGCTGTCCTGCTGACGTCCAACAAGGCAGCGGGCGACGCCTATACGGCCACGCTGGAGGCCCGGGGGAAGGTGGGCCGGACATGGTCGATGGATCCTCAGCAGATCGCGCACGCCCCGCGGGAGATGTGGTGGAACCCCCTCGCTGACGCCACCAGCCTCGAAGGCGCCGGCCGTCTGGCCGGCCACTTCGTCGCCGCCTCCGTCGACAGCAGCAATGCCGGCGACTTCTGGTCCAAGGCCGCGCAGAACATCCTCGCCCAGCTCTTCCTGGCCGCCGCTCTGGACCGGCGCCCGATCACCGACGTGATGCAGTGGCTGGCCTTCCCTGCCGACCGCACCCCGCTGGACCTGCTGCGTGACCACGGTTTCGACGCTGTCGCCGCTCAGCTCAAGGGCACCGTCGAGGGCCCGCCCGAGACCCGCGACGGCATCTACGAGACCGCCCGCCAGTACGCGGCCTGCCTGCTCTCGGCCGATATCGCCGCCTGGATCACCCCGCAGGACGACGTCGCGGAATTCCGGCCCGCCGAGTTCGTCCAGGGACGCGACACCTTGTACCTGCTGTCGAAGGACGGCGGTGGCGGAGCGAGCGCGCTGATCGCCGCGTGCGCGGACTCGGTGATGCGCACGGCGACCGCGCACGCCGAACGTTCCGGAGGCCGCCTGGACCCGCCGATGCTCGCGGTCCTCGACGAGGCAGCCAACGTCTGCAAGATCAGCGATCTACCCGACCTGTACAGCCACTTGGGATCGCGCGGCATCATCCCGATCACCATCCTGCAGTCCTACCGCCAGGGCCAGAAGGTCTGGGGCGACTCGGGCATGGACGCGATGTGGAGCGCGGCCACCATCAAGGTCATCGGCTCCGGCATCGACGATCCGGACTTCGCCGACAAGCTCTCCCGGATGATCGGCGACCACGACGTCGAGACCGTCTCCACCTCCACCTCGGACTCCGGCACTTCCAAGTCGGTCTCCATGCGGCAGGAGAGGATCCTGCCCGCCGACGCCATCCGGGCCCTCGCCAAGGGCACCGCCATCTGCCTGGCCACCGGCATGCGCGCCGCCATGCTCACCCTGCGCCCCTGGTACAAGGAGCCCGGCGCCACCGAACTCTCCGCAGCCTCCCAGCGCACCTCGCAGGCCATCACCGCCCGTGCCGTCGCGAAGGCTGCACCGAAGCAGGACAACTTCGGGCAGGCCGCATGATCCTGGACCTGTTCGCCGGCCCCGGCGGCTGGTCGCACGCCCTGACCGTCCTCGGCGCCCACGACGTCGGCCTGGAATGGGACGAGTGGGCGTGCAAGACCCGGGCAGCCGCCGGGCACACCACCATCCGAACCGATGTGGCGCAGTATCCGACGTGGCCGTTCACCGGGAAGACCACAGGGCTAATCGCGAGCCCGCCGTGTCAGGCGTGGTCGATGGCTGGAATGCGCCTCGGTCTGATGGACCAGCCCCTCGTGCACCAGGCCGTCACCGACCTCGCGCAGGGCCGCGACACCCGGACCCGACTCCTGGGCGCGTGCCGGGACGAGCGGTCCCTGATGGCCGCCGAACCAATGCGCTACCTGTACGCCCTCAACCAGGCAGGCGAACCGGAGTGGGTGGCCATGGAAGAGGTCCCGGACGTCCTTCCGCTATGGAGGCAGTACGCCGCGATCCTGCGCAGCTGGGGCTTCTCGGTGTGGACGGGGATCCTTAATGCGGCCGACTACGGTGTGCCACAGACGAGACGGCGGGCGATCCTGCTCGCCTCCCGCACGCGCACCGCCGAACCACCGGTTCCCACGCACGCGAAGGTCGCCGAGCCGGAGTCGCTGTTCGGTCCGGGGCGTGCTCGGTGGGTGTCGATGGCCCAGGCGCTCGGCTGGGGTGCCACCGACCGTCCCGTGCCGACTGTGTGTGCCGGCGGCGGTCCTGGCGGAGGGCCCGAGCCGTTCCCTTCTGGCTCCCGCAAGGCCCTCGCCGACGCCCGCGACCGCGGCACCTGGAAACGCCACCCGTGCAGCACCGGGCAGAAGCCCTCCGCCCGTGCGCCGGTCGCGAGCCCTTCCGGGGCGCGCTGGGCCTGGTCGCTGCGCAGCAACAACCAGGCCAACGCCACTGTCCGGGGTCTGGACGAGCCGGCCGGGACGTTGTTCTTCGGTCACCGCGCCAACGAGTGCCTCTGGGTCGCCGACCCCGTCGACGGGCAGATCCACAAGGACGGTCCGATGCCGGACCCGATCCGGATCACCGCGGCCGAGGCCGGCCTGCTGCAGACGTTCCCCGCCGACTACCCGTGGCAGGGCAATAAAGGCCAGCGGTTCTCCCAGATCGGCAACGCGGTTCCCCCGCGACTCGCGGCCCATCTCCTGGCCCCGCACCTCGGTAGAACCCTGGGCCCCGACGACTTCGCCCTGGCGGCCTGATGCCCAACTCCACCCTCCCTCAGCAGGACCGCGGCCTGGACGAGCCGGTTCCGCCGCAGCCGGTGTACTACGCCGAGCAGGCACTGCTTGGCGCTCTCCTTCTCGACCCGCAACAGCTGAAGACCGTTGGCGCCCTGGAGCCCAGCCACTTCGGCAACCACTCCCACGCCGTCCTCTTCGCGGCCATGCGCACCATCCCCCCGCCCGCCGCCGAGGCGCATGCCAGGGAACCGGTCTGGCTGAACGCCGTTCTGCACGCCGCCCGGCCCGAAGCCCCTGGCCTGACCGCCGCCTACCTGCACAGCCTGGTCCACGCATGCCCCTGGGCCGGGCACGCGGCCGCGTACGCGCGGCTAGTCCGAGCCGACCACGCCCGCCGGAGCCTGCACATACGTGCCCAGCGCCTGGCCCAGTCGGCCACCGACACCACGGGCCCCGACCCGGCCGCCGCTGTCCTGGACCAGGCCGATGCCCTAGCCCGGTTCCTGGACGAACTCGCCGACCAGTTCGCCCCGCACCCCGGCTCGCTCCCCCGCACGCCGACCCCCACGACCCGGCCCTACCATGCCGGCGAGGATGCGGTGGAGGAAGAACGGCTGTTGCTGGCGTCCGCCACCGCCCACCCCTCCGGCCTCAAGACCATGCGATGGCTGCAGCCTGACGACTTCGTCCTGCCCCTGCACGGCGCCCTCTTCCAGTGCCTGACCGCCCTGGCCCGCCGGGACGATCCCGTCGACGCCGTCACCGTGCTCTGGGAAGCTCAGCACCGCGGCCTGCTCACCACGGACATCACCCCAGCCGACCTGATCGCCTTGCTCTCCACGCCCGTCGGCTCACCGGAACACTGGGGCGAACGCGTCCTCCAGCGCTCCCTGCTCGCCCGGGCGCACACCATCGCCCTGCGGATCCAGGCATTCACCGACGACCCGGCCAACACCCCTCACCAGCTCGTCACCGGCAGCCGCCGCGCTCTCGCCGACCTCACCACCATCCGCGCCCGCTGGCAACGCACCACCCCACCACATCACTCACCGGCACCCCGCCACGCGCCACGCCCACCGGCAGCCGCCCGCGCCGGGCCACCGGCCTCCGTCAGCGTGTACCGAAGCCCCCGGTCGGCCACAACCAGCCGCCCGCTGCCGCCCCTCACCGCCAACGCCCAGCCGACCCGCAGGCGGTAGACCAGCACCCCCGTGCTGCGTGGATTGGTTCCGAATCTGTACCTACACTGTCCCTACATAAACGGGGAGGCAGCCATGGGCAGGCCGAAGGGCGACGGTGAAACTCCCAAGCGGAACGTCCGCATCAAGGAGTCGCTCTGGCAGGACGCGAAGAAGGAGGCCAAGAAGGAGGACCGGACGATCACTGATGTCATCGTGTCGTCGTTGACCAAGTACGTAGCCGAACGCCGAGCACAACGGCGAGCCCAGAGGGTAATCCCGCTCAGCGACGATACGGCGACCTTGCTGCTCCACTTGACGGCGGACCAGCCGAACGGCTTCGTGTTCCGGCCGAGGAGCGTCCAGCTCCGCACCTTCCACGCCGCGAACAGCCAAGTCGTTCTGCTCGACTCCAGCGAGGTCTCGCGCATGCTGCGCGCACTGAGCGCCTCCTACCGCGCGCCCCTGCACAGGGGCGTCACACAGGACCTGGAAGAGCTGGCCGACGCACTCGACGTGCAGGCCCTGGCCGCCCAGGAAGCAGCCCGCGGCGACGGGTTCGTCTAGGGGATCAGCGGAGGGCAGCGGGCAAGAACGCGGCAAGGCCGATGGCAGTGCCGACCGCCAGCCCCCACACGATCGCACGCATCCGTGTCAGCTCCGACTTCACGGCGTCAGGGTATACGCCGGCTGTCCCAAGCTCGAAGGGCCGAGGCGCCTCAGCTATACCGCGGTGTAGCTGAGGCGGAACAGGTCCTGGGCTCGCTCCAGGTCCCGGTCCGTGCGCAGTTGAACCTCCAGGTCGCCGGTCCCGTGGTGGCCGAGTCCCGTCACGTCCCGGGTGAATCCCGGGACGAGGTCGACCTCCTTGGGGTTGACCTTGAGGTAGACGAGCAGTTTGTCCCGCTGCGGCGGGCAGACACAGGCGAAGTTCCGCAGCCGCTGGTACGCGCGGTAGGTCTTGCGCTGCACCGTGGTGATGTCGCCACCGAGGCCCAGCAGGGCCTGGTCGACCTCCGCGAACAGCTCCTGCATCGCCCCCTTGTCCACGCGAGCACTGGGTACTCCGGCCTCGCTCGCCCGCCGGACACCCGGGGGCGCCGTCTGGGCAGCGACGGAGGCGACCGTCTCCAGGCCGAAGTGGTCCTCGCCGAAGAAGCGGTAGCGGACCAGGTCGATACTGCGCCGGTGCTCGCGGATGGCGTGCACGTCGTAGCGGGTGAAGTTGCCAGCAACGCAGATCAGCCTGGGCGCGCTCCACAGCACCTGGTCCGCGACCGCTGCCCCGAACCGGCCGCGCACCAGGTGCCCGAACTCCGCCCTGTGGTCCACGAGCCACGACAGGTAGAAGAGACCCTGGTTGACCACACCTGCGTCAGTCGCACGCTTGAACTCAATAATTACCGGAGCACCGTTTTCGTCAATACCCAGGGTGTCGATCCGGCCTCCGTGTACAGGGCCCGTGCTGTACTCGCTCGCCAGAAACCGCACGCCGAGTATCGCCTCGAGATTGCCCTCGACGAGGGCCTGCACCTCCGCCTCAACCTCGGCAAGACGCGACGTCACCTCCGCCACGGCACCTTTCGTGTGGAACAGCTTCAGTCCCGACACCTCCCCCTCCTCAACTGCATAAGCGCAACGTCAGCAAAGGGAGATGTATTTCCGCTAACCACCTACCGGGATGCTGTCACCTCGTGATGCACGGCATCGAGCCCGCCTCGGGAGATGCCAGCCAGGGCAGGCCACGCAAGTGGCCCCACCAGGTTGAACCGTGCAGGCTACCTCGAAGTGGTGGAACATAGCGCGGGATCACCGGTTAGCCAAACCGGTGATCCCGCGCATCATTGATAGTCCACCGCCACTATCTGCCCACACGTCGGAAGGCATCGCCAAAACAGCCACCTGACACCCTCCGTCAGCGCTTCACGCCGTCCACCTAGTTCACGCGGAACAGGTCCGCAGCCACGCTCCAATTCCCACAGAGCGAGCATGACGTTCTGGGCATCAGTGCTGTTACGGAGAACCGCCTCACGCCCTGGGTGAAACCCAATGCGCAGTCGAGAGCATTGGGCCTCGGTCCGCGCATCACCCCCAGGGCAACGCGGGCATGACCTCGCCTACGTCAGTCACCACGATGCCCGGCACCGTGGCCCACTGAGCAGCCACAGGTCGTTCGCCCCGCAGTTTTGAAACCTACTGACGCCGCATAGGCAGCGCCACTTTGAAAGCGACTGGAGAATCCACAATGCACAGGCAGGCAGACGAGCTGCACGGTGCCCAGTACAGCCCTACGCACATCCGCGCCACCTGGAGCGGTACGGGAAGCGTGGAGGACGCGTCCAAGGCCCTCGGGTTCTCGCGGGCGAAGGGCTACGACTTGGTTCGTCACGGGGAGTTCCCCTGCCGCGTGATACGCATCGGCCGTAAGACGCGCGTCGTCACCGCCTCCCTGCTCCGTGTACTCGACAGCGGAGAGCCGGAGTACAGCGGCGCCCGCACCGAACACTGCGCGCCGTCGTAGTCCGCAGTGCGACGAACCCCCGCCGTAGGCCACTCGGCGGGGGTTCGTCGTATCACCAGCAATCACAGCAGTCACAGGCGTGTCACCAACTGCGCAGAGCTCCCGAGACAAAAGGGTCCTAACTTGGCTTTAAGCACCTCTCATGGACCTGCTGGACGCCCGTGGACGGTCTATACGACCTGTGCCAGGTGGTACCGAGGGCAGGTCCCGAGACCAGTACCGGGGCGTCTTCTGGCCCGTCACAGCGCTCCCACATCTCACCTGCAGTCCTACCGCCAGGGCCAGCAAGTGTGGGGCGACGCCGGGATGGACACCACGTGGTCCGCCTCCACCATCAAGGTCATCGGCTCCAACCCCCTCCATGGCAGTCACACAGCGTGTCTACGGCGATGATGGTTCGCGGCGTGCCGCTGCCAGTGCGCCGTCCTTCCTGGGGAGAATCTGGAGAGTTTCCGCGCCGCCGGGGAGCGCGTGGGGAGGATCGGCCGCATAAGAGGGCACGCCCGCGAAAGACTCTGAAAGGCTCATCTGCCCAGGCCAGCCACAGATGCAGCCACATCACCGCAGGTCAACGCCGCTAGCTGGACACCTTGATGAACAAGGTCACCGGGCTCGCCCGGCTCGTCCCCGAGAGTCCGGCGCCGCAGCCGGTCAGGACGTCCAGCCCACGGTGAGGGTCTGCACCGCGGAGCCGTCGAGGTCGGAGAGCTTGGTGCCGACGAACTCGCGGGCCCGGTCGGAGGTCTGCACCCGGAAGGGCGGCCGCTCCGCGGTGAGGACGTCCACGACGGCCGCGGCCGCCTCGTCGGGGGTCTGCGCGGCGCCGAAGGACGTGCGGGCGCGGTCGAGGTAGGCCTGCAGGGCGGGGGCGTACGGGCCCGCCTCCTCCAGCATCGCGGGCATGTCGACGCCCACGTTCGCCACGAACTCGCTGGCCACCGCGCCCGGTTCGACCACCGAGACGCCGACGCCGACGGTGACGGCGACGGGGGCCAGCGACTCCATGAAGCCCTCGACGGCGAACTTGGCCGCGCAGTAGGCCTCGTTGAAGGGCTGCCCGACGACGCCGCCGACGCTCGTCACGGTGACGACGCGGCCGCCGGAGGCGCGCAGGTGCGGCATGGCGGCCCGGGTGACCTCCACGACGCCGAAGAAGTTGACCTCCATTGCGGCCCGCACGGCGTCGACGGTGCTCTGCTCGACGGTGCCGAGCTGCCCGGCGCCTGCATTGTTGACGACGGCGTCCAGGCGGCCGTGCGCGGCGACGGCCGCCTCCACGCAGGCGGCGACGGAGGCGGGGTCGGTCACGTCGAGGCGCTCGACGTGGACGCGGCCGTCCACCCCGGCCTCGGTGGCGGCGGCGCGCAGCGCACCCGCCTTGGCGGTGTCGCGCATGGTGGCGACCACGGTCCACCCGGCGCGGGCGGCGGCCACGGCGGCGGCCAGCCCGATGCCCGAGGAGGTGCCGGTGATCAGGACGGTCTTGACGGGGGGCATGGGTCTCCTTCACGAAGCAAGGTGTGTGCGCACACACTAGAGTTATGTGTGCACGCACGCAACCCGTAGACTGGCCCCATGGCGCACACCGACATCACCCTGGGAGAACTCCCCGCCCGCGACCACGCGTTCTACGGCCTGGTGTGGGCCGGCACGACTCTCAGTGCCCGGGTCGACCAGGCGCTGATGCGGGCCCACGACCTCCCGCTGTCCTGGTTCGAGGTCATGCTGTGGCTGCGCCGGCAGCCCGAACCCGTGGCCGCCTCCGCCCTGGGCGCCAAGACCCTGCTCAGCCGCAGCCAGGTCTCCCGCGTCGTGGACGCCCTGCAGGCACGCGGCCTGGTCGCCCGCATCCCCTCCCCCACCGACGCCCGCTCCGTGCAGATCGCCCTCACCGAGTCCGGCCGGCAGGCCTTCGCCGCGGCGGACGCCACGCGCCGGGAGGCCCTGGCCGAGGTGTTCGACGACCGCCTCGACGACGGCGACATCCAGGCGCTGGAGACCGTCTGGGCCAAGCTCAAGCAGCAGCCGCCCGCGCCCTGACCGGCGCCGGCACTCGTCCCAGCAGGTGGTCTTGCCGGGCGGGCGGTGCACCGCGCCGTCCGCAGGGTACGTAGAGGCCCGACTCCCCGCAGACGGTGATCGAAGAGGACGGCATGCCGGCAAGCAACGCCCCGCAAGGCCCGGGCCGGGAACCCCGCTCGGAGCGCGGGCTGCGGGTGCGGCCGGTGTCCTCGTGGTGCGCGGCCGGCTTCAGCGCCGGACTGGGCCTGACGCTGGCCTACCTGGCCGTGCAGACCGTGCTGCGCATCAGCGGCATCCTCACGCTCCTGCTGCTGGCGCTGTTCGTGGCGATCAGCCTGGAGCCGGTGGTGGCCGGGCTGGCCCGGCGCCGGATGAGCCGGGGGTGGGCGGTGACCCTGGTCGTCCTCGCCCTGCTGGCGGTCCTGGCCGGGTTCCTCGCGCTGGTCATCCCCCCGGTCTCCGGCGAGGTCGCCTCGCTCGTCCACACCGCGCCCCAGTGGCTCGACCAGCTGCACGACCACCACTCCTTCCTCGGCCGCCTGGAGGACCGCTACCACCTCGTCTCCAAGGCCCGCCGCCAGTTCGGCTCCGACCTGGGCAAGGCCGTCGTCGGCGGACTCCTGGGAGCCGGCCACGTCGTCATCAACGCCGTCACCGGCACCGCACTGGTCATCGTGCTGACCGTCTACTTCATGGTCGGCATGGAGCAACTCAAGCGGTTCGCCTACCGGTTCGTCCCGCTCAGCCGCCGGGCCGGGGCGGTGCAGCTCACCGAGGAGATCCTGCTGCGCGTCGGGCGGTACATGCTCGGCAACGCCGTCACCTCGGCCATCGCCGGACTCGCCACGTTCTTCTGGTGCATCGGCTTCGACGTGCCGTACGCGGCGGCACTCGGCGTCTTCGTCGCGCTGATGGACATGATCCCCGTCATCGGATCGACCATCGGCGGCATCGTCGTCAGCCTCGTGGCCCTCTCGGTGTCCTTCCCGATCGCCGTGGGCACGGCGTGCTTCTACATCGGCTTCCGGCTCGCCGAGGACTACCTGATCATGCCGAAGGCGATGCGCTACGCCGTCAACGTGCACCCCATCGTCACGGTCGTCGCGGTGGTGGTCGGCGGCGCCCTGCTCGGCATCGTCGGGGCGCTGATCGCCATCCCGGTCGCCGTCGGCATCGGCATCGTGCTGGACGACTCGGTGTTCCCGCGGATCGATGCGGCGTGAGGCACGTCCGTACAACTGGACGCAAAGGGACCGAATTCGAGGATTCGGAGGGTCAAGTGAGCATTGCAACCAGTCGAGTTGAGGACCACGCACTGCTGCTGAAGCTGTAGGATCGCCGACGGCGCACCTCGCTGGTGCACCTCCCATCAGAGGCAACCTCCGGGCCCCACTCCTTCGGGGCCCGGCCCGAGCCTCTGATGACGGCCGACCGACCGGGATTTTCGGCGGCCCGTTTCAAGGAGGTGCCCCTATGGGGGGGTCGCCACAGGAAGAAGCCTCTGTGGGAACGGATCGCTGCGGTGATCCGGGAACTGTGGAGGTGGATTCTGCGGAAGTGACCTGGTCCGCCCTCCGACAAGCTGAGGGCGGACGCGCGGGTCACTGATCCGCTTGGGTCCTCGCTCGGATACCGGCCGGGCGGGGGCCCTTCTTCATGCCCTGGGCGGCCTCTGATACGCACCCGAGAGCATGCCCGGCCAGCGTACCGGCCCCGGCGCCACCGCACTACCGAATCACCAGGACCGCCCGGTACCGCCTACGGATCCAGTACGGTCCACTCATGACGGACCACGGCGACACCGGCCCTGCTCTGCCCCACGCCCAGCCGGCACAGGACATGCAGGGCGACACCGCGACACCCGTGCCCCGCCCGGCACGGGACGACTCCGGGGACGTCGGCCGCAGCACCTCCGGCCCTCAGCAAGGGCTGTGGCAGCGACTGAAGGCAGCGTGGCGCGGGGAGATCTAGGGCGGGTCCGGCGGATCGGGCGCTCTTCCCAGCCGTGACCGGGCACAGTAACGTCCGAAACGTGCCCGCCCGATCGCCCGTTGCCGCGCCGCCGGGGTGGAGCCGCTGGCTCGTGCCGCCCGCCGCACTGTCCGTCCATCTCGCCATCGGCCAGGTCTACGCCTGGAGCGTCTTCAAACCGCCGCTGGAGTCCTCGCTCGGCCTCTCCGGCACCGCCTCCGCGCTGCCGTTCCAGGTGGCGATCGTGATGCTCGGCCTCTCCGCCGCCTTCGGCGGCACCCTCGTCGAACGGCACGGACCGCGCCGGTCGATGCTCGTCTCGGCCGGCTACTTCTCCTCCGGCTTCCTGGTCGCCGCCCTCGGCGCGGCCACCCGCCAGTACGCGCTCGTCGTGGCCGGCTACGGCCTCCTCGGTGGCATCGGGCTGGGCATCGGCTACATCTCGCCGGTCTCGACACTCATCCGGTGGTTCCCCGACCGCCCCGGCATGGCCACCGGCATCGCCATCATGGGCTTCGGCGGCGGCGCCCTCATCGCCTCCCCCTGGTCGGTCGCGCTGCTGTCGGCGTTCGGCGCGGACGCACCGGGGATCGCGCGGACCTTCCTCGTCATGGGCCTCGCCTACGCCGTCTTCATGACCCTCGGCGTCCTGCTGGTCCGCACCCCGCCCGGCTCCTGGCAGCCGCCGGGGGCCGCGGCCGCGCCGCGGCCTCTGGTCACCACCGCGCAGGTGTCGGCCCGCAACGCCCTGCGCACCCCGCAGTTCTGGTGCCTGTGGGTCGTGCTGTGCACGAACGTGACCGCGGGCATCGGCATCCTCGAGAAGGCCGCACCGATGATCACGGACTTCTTCGCCGCATCCTCCGCACCGGTCGGCACCGCCGCTGCCGCCGGCTTCGTCGGCCTGCTCTCACTTGCCAACATGCTGGGCCGGATCGGCTGGTCCTCCGCCTCCGACCTGACCGGCCGCAAGAACGCCTACCGCCTCTACCTGGGCGCAGGAGCCCTGATGTACCTGCTCCTCGCCCTGTCCGGCGGCTCCTCCAAGCCCCTGTTCATCGCCTGCACCGCCGTCGTCCTCTCCTTCTACGGCGGCGGCTTCGCCACCGTCCCCGCCTATCTCAGGGACCTCTTCGGCACACACCAGGTCGGCGCGATCCACGGACGGCTGCTCACCGCCTGGTCCACCGCGGGGATCCTCGGCCCGCTCATCGTCAACGCCATTGCCGACGCGGGGAAGTCCGCAGGCCGCACCGGGCCCGCCCTCTACGCCCCGTCGTTCGCCGTCATGATCGGACTGCTGGCCGTGGGCTTCGCCGCCAACGAGTGCATCCGCCCGGTCCACCCGCGCCACCACGAACCGCCCGACGACGGCGGCCGGCCTGCTGCCCTGGAGGACGAGGGGGTGGCACCGTGACGGCCGCCCGCAAGGTGCTGCTGGTGTTCGCCTGGCTGTGGGTGGGCGCCCCGTTCGCGTACGGAGTGTACGAACTCACCCTCAAGCTGCGGCAATTGTTCGCCTGACGGCCGTCGCCGCATGGCGGGAGTGAGCCCGTCCGCTGCCCTGAGCGCTTGCACGTTCTTGACGCGCCGTCGGAGGCGAACCGGAAGAAGCGGGACCGCGGCGCGGGTATGTTCGGCCTGTCCGCCCCCGCACGGCCCACGGAAGGCCCGCTCATGCTCCCGCAGAAGCCCGCCCTGCGCCCGGTCGTCTGGCAGCCGCCGGGCCGTCCCCCGCGGTCGCGCGTCAAGGTCAGCCGGCCGCCGCTGCCGCGCGTGCGCCGGCTGCCGCTGGGCGGCAAAGCGCCGGAGGACGTCCGGGTCGACTCCGCGGGCCGGGTGCTGACCGGAGTGGAGGACGGGCGGGTGCTGAGCGTCGACCCGGTCAGCGGGCGGGTGTCCACGGTCACCGACACCGGCGGCCGTCCGCTGGGCCTGTGCCCGCTGCCCGACGGGCGGCTGCTGGTGTGCGACGCGGAGCGGGGGCTGCTGCGCACGGACCCCGCCTCGGGGCGCACCGAGACCCTGCTGCGCGAGGCGGCCGGGCGGCCGCTGACGGTGTGCAGCAACGTCGTGGCGGCCCCGGACGGCGCCCTGTACGTCAGCGACGCCAGCCGTCTGCCGCTGGAGCACTGGATGGGCGATCTGCTGGAGCACACGGGCAGTGGGCGGCTGATCCGGTACGAGCCGGGTGCGGGCACCGCGGACGTGGTGCTCGACGGGCTGCAGTTCGCGAACGGCGTGGCGCTGGCCCTCGACGGCTCGTTCGTCGTGGTCGCCGAGACCGGCGCCTACCGGCTGACGCGGCTGTGGCTGACGGGCCCCCAGGCGGGACGGCGCGAACTGTTCGCCGAACTTCCGGGGTTCCCGGACAACATCTCCACCGGGCCCGGCGGTCTGATCTGGGTGGCCATGACCGGTCCGCGGGAGCCGATGCTCGACCTGCTGCACCGCACCCCTCCCGGTCTGCGTCGCGCGCTCTGGAAGCTGCCGACCGCCCTGTTCCCCGGGCCCAGGCGCACGGCGTGGGTCATGGCCCTGGACGCGGACGGGCGCGTGGTGCACGACCTGCAGCGCCCGGCGGACGGCTACCGCTTCGTCACCAGCGTGTGCGAACACGACGGCGTGCTGTACCTGGGGAGCCTGGTCGAGTCGTCCCTGGGCGTCGCCGGACCGGTGCCGCAGTCCTGACAAGCCGGGCCCTTCTGGACGTTCACGCTGCCGCGTCACCATCGCTCAACGATCACCTCACCGTTCCTTCGCGAACCGTTCACGGAACGTCCAGCACCGCTCAGCATGCTGTCCGGCGACCATTACGCACCAGTAAATGCGTGCCGGACCACCGTCGTTGCGGCACGCCACGTTGCTGACCGATCGTCAGGAGACGCGGCATGCCCGCATACAGCAGACGCCACTTCCTCACCGGCACCGCGGCCGCGGCGGCCGCCACGGCCCTGTCGCTGGGCAGCAGCCGGTTCGCGTCTGCGGCCGCCCTCGACCGCGCCATGGCCGCGACCGCCGCCCGCGCCGTCCGCACCGCGGGCACCACCCTCGAACAGGCCGCCACGGCGACCGGCGGCGGACCGTACAAGCGCCTCCAGGCCGGGCCGGGCTGGCCGCTGGTGGTGCGCACCGAGCTCGCCCCGGCGGCCGCGGCGCGCGACGGGAAGCGCACCGCGCTGGCGTCCTTCGTGCAGTTCACCGACCTGCACCTGGCGGACACCGAGTCCCCGGTGCGCTTCGAGTACCTGGCCAAGTACATGGACAGCGCGCACCGCCCGCAGGAGTCGCTGACCGTGCGCGGGGCCTCCTCCCTCGTCGAGCGGGTCAACGCGCTGCCCGGCGGCCCGTTCACGGGAAGCCCGTTCTCGCTCGTGATGGCGACCGGTGACAACACCGACAACCACGAGCAGATCGAACTCGACTGGTACCTCACCGTGATGAGCGGCGGCGAGATCACCCCCAACAGCGGCGACCCCCGCCGCTACGAGGGCGTGCAGAACTCCGGCAGCGCGCTCTACTGGAACCCCGAGGCGTCCTTCCAGGACTCCTACAAGGCCAAGGGCTTCCCGGAGATACCCGGCTTCCTCTCCGCGGCGGGACGTTCCTTCAAGGCGCCCGGCCTGCGCACCCCGTGGTACAGCACCGTCGGCAACCACGACGACAGCATCGAGGGCACCCTGCCCGACGTCGGCCTGCTGCACTCCCTCTACACCGGCGGCCGCAAGCTGGAGGGGATCGACGACACCGAGGCGGCCAAGCTGGCCGACGCCCTGCGCAACGACCCCGCCGCTGCCGTCCTCCACCTCACCAAGCTGCTCAAGAGCGGCGGCCCCGTCCGGCACGTCACCCCCGACCCGCGGCGCACCCCCTTCACCCCGGCCGAGTTCGCCAAGGCCCACCTGGACCCCGCCCGCACCGGCCCCGGCCCGGTGGGGCACGGCTTCACCGACTCCGCGGTCGACAGCGGGCACCTCTACTACACCTTCCCCATATCCGACGGCGTCCTGGGCATCAGCCTGGACACCACCAACCCGGCCGGCTGGGCGGACGGTTCGATCGGGACGGCACAGCTGTCGTGGCTGGAGTCCGTGCTGCGGTCCCACAGCAGCCGCTGGTACGACACCGACGGCGGCGTCGTACGCGGCGGTCGGTCCGACCAGTTGGTCGTGATCTTCAGCCACCACACCAGCAGCACCATGGGCAACCTGCTGCCCGACCCGCACCACCTCTTCGAGAAGCGGCACGACGGCAACGAACTGGTGGCGCTGCTGCAGCGCTACCCGAACGTCGTCGCATGGGTCAACGGCCACACCCACGAGAACCAGATCCTCGCCCACGGCCACGCGACGCCCGAACGTGCCTTCTGGGAGGTCAACACGGCGTCCCACGTCGACTTCCCGCAGCACGCCCGCATCATCGAGATCACCGACAACGGCGACGGCACCCTGTCGCTGTTCACCACGCTGGTGGAGTCGGCCGCCCCCTACGCGACCGACTTCGGCGACACCTCCGACGCGGGCCTCGCCGCGCTGTACCGGGAGCTCTCCTTCAACGACCCGTACGCCACCCCGGCGCAGAAGCTCGGTGCCGCGGCCGACCACAACACCGAACTGCTGCTGGCCAGGCCCGGCCGCTGACCCGGGGCCCCGCGCCGGGGAGGAGCCGCATCAGCCGCGCAGCACCGCACGCAGCGCGAACAGCAGCGGGATCCTCGGCGCGGCGTCCGGCAGCCGCCACCAGCCGTTCCCGGCGGGCTCCATGGCGGGGAAGCGACGCCACGGCAGCAGGTCCGTCTCCCGCAGCACGTCCACCGTCAGTCCCGCGGCGGTCGCGGCGCCGACGACCTCGCCGAGGCCGTGCCGCCACTCGTAGCTGACCGTGTCCCCGTGCAGGGGCGGGCCGTCGGTGTAGGTGTGCACGGAGTCGTGGCGGTCCGGGCCCCGGCCCTCCAGGTAGTCGTGGCGCAGCAGCAGTTCGTGCTCGCCGGGGACGGGCACCGGGCCCAGGGCGTTGAGCAGCGGGTGGAACTCCGCCACGTACAGCATCCCGCCCGGCCGCAGCAGGGCCCGGACCACCTCCGCCCACCGGTGCAGGTCGGGCAGGTAGCACAGGGCGCCCTTGCCCGTGTAGACCACGTCGAACCGCCGCCCGCCGACGGCCTCGACGGCCCGGTGGACATCCGCCCGGACGTACTCCACCGCCCGCCCCGCCTCCGCGGCCAGCCTGCGCGCCTCGGCCACGGACGCCCCCGAGAAGTCCAGCCCGACGGTGCTCGCGGCGCCGCGGCCGGCGAACGCCTGAGTCTCCACGCCCAGGTGGCACTGCAGGTGCAGCACGTCCCGTCCGTGCAGGTCGCCGAGGTCGTCCCACTCGAAGGGCGCGAACCAGCCGTCCGGGGAGCGGGACCCGTCCAGCCCGTAGAAGTCGCTGGCGACGTGCACAGGGGTGCGGGCGTCCCAGTTCCGGGCGTTCGCCCGCAGCATGTCCTCGGTCGTCGGCTCGTGCTCTTCCGTCGTCATGCGCCCTTTCTACTGCGAACGGGGACCGCGCGGTACAGGCCAGGTGCACCCGGCCGCCCCGTCGTGCCTTGCCGCGGACCGGGCCCGGCCACCCGCATACTGCGATCACGATCCGGGCCCGGTACCGGTGGTCAGGAAGGGTCTCCGTTGTGATCAGCAGATCGTTCACCGCCAGTGCCACCCGTCGCGGCCTGCTGCGGGCGCTCGCGGCCACGGGCGGTGCCGTCGCAGGCGGCCTGCGTCCCGTGCCGGCGGCCTCGGCCCGCCACCCGCTGCCCCGCGCGGCGCGCCGGCACAAGCCGGACCCGGACAAGGCGCACGAGATCCGCTCCGAGTTCGTCCACGCCTGGGAGGGGTACAAGCGGTTCGCCTGGGGGCACGACGAGCTGCGGCCGGTCTCGGGGGGCCACAGCGACTTCTTCGCCCACGGGCACCCCGTGGGGCTGTCGATCGTCGAGGCGCTCGACACGCACTACGTGATGGAACTGGACGCGGAGGCCGACCGGTGCGTGCGGTGGATCACCGGCCACCTGGACTTCGACATCGACGCCGACTTCCAGGTCTTCGAGACGGTCATCCGCATGGTCGGGGGCCTGCTCGCCGGCCATCTGGCCACCGGCGAGAAGGGCCTGCTCGACCTCTGCACCGACCTGGCCGACCGGCTGCTCCCCGCCTTCACCACCTCGCCGACCGGTATGCCCTACCGCTACGTCAACCTCCGTACGGGCGAGGTCTCCGGGCCCGTGCTGCCGCTCGCGGAGGTCGGCACCAACCTCCTCGAATTCGGGGTGCTGTCCGACCTCACCCACGACTCCCGCTACCGCAAGGCCGCCAAGCGGGCACTGCGCGCGGTCTACCAGCGGCGCTCGTCGCTCGACCTGCTGGCCACCAGCATCAACGTCGAGACCGGCCGCTGGGCCGACCGGGAGGCCGTCTCCTTCAACCCGCCGGTGGACTCCTTCTTCGAGTACCTGTGGGGCGGCTGGGCGATGTTCCGCGACGAGGACTGCCTGAACTGGTTCCGCACCCTGGAACCCGCGGTCAAGAAGCACCAGGCCGAACGCGTGGGCGAGCTGCTGTGGTTCAAGAACGTCGACTACCGCACCGGAAACCTGCTCAGCAGGCGCCAGTCGTCCCTGGCCGTCGCCATCCTCCCGGTCGGCGGGGACAACACCCTGGCCGCGGACTACTTCCGCTCCTGGACCGCGGTCCTCGACAAGTACGCCGTCATCCCCGAACTCATCGACTACGCGCACCTCGAGGTCGTCGACCCCCACAACCAGCTGCGCCCCGAGTACGCCAACTGCGCCTTCGAGCTGTACTGGCAGACCGGCGACCCCTTCTACCGCACCGCGGCATGGCGCTACTTCAAGAACCTGCGCACCCACCACCGTGTCCCCGGGGGCTACACGGTCGTCACCGACGTCACCCGCAACCCCATGCCCAAGGGCGACCACTGCCCGGCGTACGTCTTCGCCGAGAACTTCAAGTGGCTCTACCTCACCTTCGCCGACGCCCCGCGCTTCGACTACGCGCGGGGCTACCTCAGCACGGAGGGCAAGATCCTACGGGGCCTCCGCCGCGCCCCGTAAGGGGCGCGGGGCTGTGTCCTTGTACGACTCCGCCGCGTGGGCGCGACCAGCCGCGACGGACCCGCAGACGGACTAGTCGTCGTCCACCCCCATCACATCCCGCGCCCTGCGCCCCGGCGTCATCCCCAACTGCCAGGCCTGCCACCCGCGTTCCGGCTCGATGCCCTGCTGCAACAGCAGGGCGAAGGACGCAGCGGCCTCGGCCAGAGCCGGGTCCGGCGACGGCTCCCGGCGCAGCTGCGCCAGTTCCTCCTCGGCCACCGCCGCCCCCACCACCGTGCCGCCCGGCGAGGCGAACGGGAGCAGTGTGCAGCGCAGGAAGCCCGCCCAGCCCGCCCCCCGCCGGTCGCCGTAGCCCGCGAACAACCGGACTGCCTCGTCGGCCAGTTCCAGTGCCGGGCCGGTGCGGTCGTTGCCCGCGTCGATGACGGCGAGCTCCACGCAGGACCAGGCCTCGCCGTGCGGGACGCCGACGCGCTGGAAGTCCGACCGGGCCTCCTGCAGCAGCTGCCGTGCGAAGCCGCTGTTGCGCAGCGAGCCCGTCTGGGCCGCCCGCTGATCGCGGGTGACGCGGCCGGAGTGGTGCCGGGTGCAGGCCAGCCCGTACTGGTCCCGCATCCGGTTGAACATCACGCGGGCCCGCTCCAGTTCGCGCACGGCGGACGCCAGGTCGCCGAGCTCCTCCAGGGACTGGCCCAGGTAGTACAGCGTCCAGGCCTCGCCGCGGGCGTCCTCGTTCCGCCGGTGCCGGGCCGCGGCCTGGCGGAACTGCTCCGCGGCGGAGGCCGCGTCCCCGTCGAGCAGGGCGGTGCGGGCGAGCTGGGTCAGGGCCCAGGCCTCGCCGCGGGCGTCCTGGGTGCGCCGGTAGAGCTCCAGCGCCTGGCCGAGCTCCTCCCGCCCCTGCTCGGTGCGGCCGCGGCACAACTGCACCTGGCCGAGCTGGAAATGTGCCCATGCCTGGCCGTGCACGCTCTCGCTGTCGCGGTGCAGCTCCAGGGAGTCGGTCAGCATCTTCGCCGCCTCGGCGAGCCGTCCGCGGTCCCGTTCGACGGCCGCCAGCGCGTGCAGCGTCCAGGCCCGGTCACCGCTCAGCTCGGGGGACGCCTGCAGTTCCAGCGCCTCGCACAGCTTTTCGCCCGCCTCGCGCAGCTGGCCCTGGTGGTGCAGGGTGACGCCCAGGTCGCGCAGGGCCCGGGCGGCCCCGGCCTGGTTCTGGGCCTCGAGGTACAGGTCGACCACCGAGGTCAGGGTCGCGCGGGACTTGTCGAGCTCGCCGAGCTGGCGGGCGGCGACACCGGTGCGCCACTGCACGGAGCGCATCAGCAGGCCCCGGTCCATGGCCTGGGTCAGCTCGCTCAGTTCGCCGAGGCGGTGCAGGTCGCCGCGGAGCAGGCAGTAGTCGCACAGCGCGCCCAGCAGGTGCAGCACCACGGCCTGCTCCACGCCCTCCGCGTGCCGCAGGGCCGCCGTGATGAAGCCGGACTCCTCGTCCAGCCAGCGCAGTGCCGCGTCCAGCGAGGTGAAGCCGTGGACGCCGCCGGGGCCGCGGGCGAACATGTCGGCGCGGGTGGAGGTCTTGCCGTCCACCATGCGGATGACCGAGTCGGCCAGTTCGGCGTAGCTGCGGAACAGCCGTTCCTGGGCGGCGGCGCGCTCGGCCGGCGTGTCCTCCTCGTCCAGCCGCGCCTGGGCGAAGGTGCGCACCAGGTCGTGCATGCGGTAGCGGTTGGCGCGGACGGGCTCGATCAGTCCGGTGCGGGCCAGGGCGGCCAGTCCGTGCGCGGCCTCCTGCTCGTCCTCGCCGAGCAGGGCGGCCGCGGCGGCCGGGCCCAGCGAGGCCCGTCCGGCCAGGGACAGCCGGCGCAGCAGCTTGCGGGATCCGTCGCCCTGGTCGAGGTAGCGCAGCCACAGGGCCCGTTCCACCGGGTCCTGCTGTCCGGAGGCGGCCAGTTCGGCGCCGAGGACGTGCAGGGTGCGCGGGCCCAGGGCGGAGCCGGCCACCCGCAGGGCCAGCGGCAGGCCGCCGCACAGCTCGCGCACCCGGGCCAGTGCGTCCGCCTCGAACGGGTCCTGCGGGGGCTCCTCGGCGACGGCGCGCAGCAGTTCCTCGGTGCCGGCCGCGTCCAGCGGGCCGAGCGGCAGTTCGTAGGTCCAGGCGGCGGTGCTCTCCGGCAGGGAGAGCGGGGTGCGGGCGGTGACCAGGACCAGGCTCTCGGAGCGCTGCGGGATCAGCCGGCGCACCTGCTCGGCGTCGGAGGCGTCGTTGAGCACGATCACGGCGGGCAGGCCGGCGAGGTGCTGGTCGTACAGCTCGGTCAGGCGCTGCAGGTGCTGCTCCTGCGAGGAGCGCTCGCGGAAGAGGAGTTGATCGCGAGGGGCGCCGAGCTGGTTGAGCAGCTGCATCAGTGCGTCACGGGCGGGCAGCGGCTGCTCGTCGGGGCTCTCGCCCCGCAGGTCGGCCACGCCGACGCCGCGGAACTGGTCGCGCAGGTGGTGGGCGGCCCGGAGGGCGAGTGTGGAGCGGCCGGAGCCGGGCAGGCCGTACAGCACCACGACCGTGGGTTTGGTCTCGGTGTTCGCGCGGGCCTGCTGCACCCACTGGCCGATGCTGTTGAGCTCCTTGAGGCGGCCTGCGAACGGGCCGACGGCTTCGGGCAGATGGTCGAAGGTCCGGCCCAGGACGTTGCGCCGCTGGGCCGCCGCGCTGCGGTCCACGCCGCGCAGCGCCGGCCCGCGGCCGGTGGCGGCCGCGGTCCGGTCGGGGCGTGCGGTGCGGCCGCGGGTGGAGCCGGTGACCATGCGCTGGTGGTCCAGGAAGGGGCGGATGCCGCGGACTTCGACGGCCGTCAGCCACTGCAGCCGCAACTGCTCGGCGCCGCCGGGCTGTCCGCGCCGTGCGGCGCGCCCGTGCGCGGCCGACCAGTGCCCGGAGGTGAGCCGGAGGACGGTGGCCGCGGCGCCCGCGACGGCGGCGGCGGCCCCCGCGCCGACCGCGGTGCCGCCGGAGGTCCCGAGGCCGAGGTCGGCTGCGCCTGCGGCGACCGCCGCCACGGCGGTGACCAGGGCCGGGGTGCCGAGCGAGGCCCGCGAGAGGCGGGATCCCAACGGCCGTACGGAGGCGGCCTCCTCGTCCAGGGCACGGATGTAGGCGGCGTACTCCTCCGCGGCCGCGGCGGCAAGGGAGTCCAGTTCGGCGCGCCCCCGGCGCAGCAGCGCCTCGCCTTCCGTGCGTCCGCCGGAGCGGCGCACCTCCTCCTCGACGGCGCGTTCCAACAGCTCTTCGACGTCCCTGCGGTGGTCCGTCCGCACCGCGGTCACTGAGCCCTGCATGTGGTCCCCCTCCGACGGCGTGTTCTTCCCGCTGCTGTTCCCACTGCCAAGTGTTCCGTGTCGGAGGACTCTACGGCGGGGCTACGGGCAACTCGTCGGCGGGGCAGGCCCGGTGTGTCCCGGGCCCACCTCATTCACCTGCGGATTCGTCTTCTTTGCGGGGGCGCGCACGGTTGGTGGAGGAGATGATCCAGGCTGCTCCGCGCGCCGCCAGGATGCGCCTGCGCTGCCAGCGCGAGCTGCGCCGGGCGGTCTTCCCCCCGTCGGAGCAGACGATTGCCAGGCCCGCCAGGCGGCGCCCGGCGCGGGCGAGTTCGGTGAGGAGCCGTGTTCTGCGGGCTCCGTGCCCGCTCACGCTCAGGTCGGCGTACAGGCCCACGATCTCGGACACGGCGGCGCCGATGCCCGTGGCGGGGGCGTCCGCCTTCGGCGTCTCTCCTTGCGGCACTGATGGTGCCCCTTTCGCATCCGGCCTGCCGGAGCGGCCTGTTGACGGTGCCGGCCGGTGCTCAGGGGCCGGTGAGGACGAGCTGGTACAGGCCCAGCGCGCTGACGACGGTGATCAGCACGGTGATGGCCCAGCCTGCGGTCTTCGTCCAGGGACCGATGGTGTGTCCGTCCATCAGCTCGCGGTGCGAGGCGGCCCGCAGGAGGAAGAACAGGCCGATGGGGGTGCCGATGGCGCCGACCACACCGGCCCAGTACAGGAGCTGGATGGGCGGGATCTCCGCGTAGGTGGCCGCGAGGCCGACCAGGACGGACGCGGCCATCGCGGCGAAGAACTTGGGGGCCTCGCGCGGGCGCAGGGACAGCCCGCGCCGCCAGTTGAGGTGGGCGCCGGTGACGTAGGCGGTGGTGGCCGTGATGACGGGCAGGGCGACCAGGGCGGAGGCCAGCAGGCCGAGGCCGAAGAGCTCACTGGCCCAGGCCCCGGCCACGGGCCGCAGGGACTGGGCCGCGTCCTGGGCGGTGTCGACGCTCAGGCCGTGGACGCCCAGGGTGGCCCCGGTGGCGATGAGGATGAACCAGAAGACCAGCGTGGCGAAGAGGCTTCCCGCCAGGGCGTCGAACTGCCGCACGCGGTGCCAGTGCCAGGGGACCTTCTCCTCGGACTGGGAGATGGTCTGCCACACGTAGACGTAGCTGGTGGCGGTGGTGCCGATGAGGGACAGCAGGTCGAAGAGGAATGTCTTGTTCCAGTGCACGTGCGGTATGAGGCTGCCGCGGGCGACCGCGCCCCAGTCGGGGTGCGCGAGGACCGCGGCGGCGGCGTAGGCGAAGAGCACGAGCAGCAGGTACTTCAGGGCGCGTTGGAGCACGTGGTACCCGAGCAGCATCACCGCCGCGAGCAGCACGAGGGAGAGCGGGGCGGCGAACCAGCGCCAGTCCTGGCCGGTGAGCAGGCCCAGTGCGGTGGAGCCGGCCTCCAGGTCCGCGGCGATGGTGACGATGTTGACCGCCAGGATCGACCCCAGGAGCAGCCGCCCGACGGCCGGGCGGTACATCATGGAGACGGCTTCCTGCAGATCGAGCCGTCCGGCCACGCCGACGCGGGTGGCGATCGACTGGATGACGCCGATGAGCGGGAAGAGCAGCAGGACGCACCAGCCCATGTCGTAGACGGTGCCGGCGCCGATGACGGCTAGGGTGGCGACGGTGGTCGGGTCGGTGTCGGAGGCGCCGGCTATCAGGCCGGGCCCGAGGGCGCGCAGGTAGGTGCGCCAGGTGACGGGCCAGGCCCGCTGCTTCTGGGCCCGCGGGCTCCGGTTCTGTATGCCGGACAGGAAGGAGGACGACTTGGTCCTCGATCCGGGCGTGGTCGACATGGGCTGTTCTCTCCCAACCGCTGGGGGACGAGGACCTGTTGCGTGTGATGCGATGGCTACTGCGCGGCCTTGCGGCCGCGGGCCCACTGCAGCCCCCACCCGTAGAGCCGGTCGAGGTCGGCCTGGTATCCGTAGACGTACCGGGCCTCGCGGCGCATGGTCAGCTGGCCGTTGCGGTTCTCGATGAGCGCCACGGCGCAGGAGCGGGCGTGCTGGGCCTGTTCGCGGAGTTCGACGACGAGGCGCTGCCCGGTGGGCGGATGGAAGCTGACGGCGGCGTGTACGCGGCTGAAGGCGGGGGCACCGCTGTAGATGTAGGCGAAGATCAGCAGACGGCGGAAGTGACTGGCCTTGTCCAGGTTGATGTACAGGGTCTCCCCCGATGCGGCGCCGAAGCGGTTGTCGTCGCCGAGTGTGATGTACGGGGGGTGGTACAGGTCGCCGCTCAGGTCGCCGAGCGGCTGCACCACGCCCCGCCGCCCGTCGGCCAGTTCGTACATGCAGGCCAGGTCCAGGTCGACGGTCACCATGGCGGGGCCCTGCCGCTGCTCCCACCGGCCGGTGCGCTTGGACCAGCGCGGCAGCAGACCGTCCCGCCCCGGGCGGAAGTCGGCGGACGGGGTCTGCCAGGTGAGGTTCACGCGCAGGGTGCCGGCGGTGGCCCCGTGGTCGGCGAGGGAGACCACCGGGTGTCCCTTGGTCAGCCGGTTGTGCATCTGGTCCCCGAAGGTGCCGGCGTGGGGACTGCTGCGACTTGTGCGGACGAGATAGCTCCACAGGCTTCCGCCGCCCGCCTCCGGCGACGGCGCGGGCAGGGGCGCGCCGGAGGGTTCCGGCCTGGTCCTGCGCCAGTATTCCCAGGTCATCTTCCACTGTCCTTTCTGCCCGTACGGCAATGGCCTCCGGACGGCAGATCGGGGACGGACACGGCGAGCGGGACGGTCCATGACGGGAAAGGGGAGGGCGGGGCGATACGGGAATCGCCGGAGAACCGGCCGGGGCGAAAACGGCTGATTACCGCCCGGTGACAGGGGGCCACCATGCGAACAGCTGAGAGTATAAGAATACGCAGCAGCGCATGCAAGGCGCTACTTACATGGGAATCCGAATTCACCGTCCCGGCACGGGATTTATCGAATGGGCATTCCCTTGCGGCGGCCCCGACGGCAATCCGCGGTTAAAATCCGGGAATTGTCAATGCACCGGGATCACGTACGCGGGTGATTCACCGGCGCGGGGTGCGGGCGACCGGCGCCCGCCCGCACCCCGCGCGCTGCCACTTCCGGCCACGAGCGCGCCGGACCGGGGTCAACGACCCGTCTCTGCCAGTGCCTTGACACCGTTCAGCGTGGCCTCGATCCCCGTCCGCAGGTCGGCCAGCCTGGCGGCGATCAGCTCCTCCTCCCGTTCCGGCATCCGCGCAATGATCGCGCTGAGCCCGGAATTCCCGGGCCCGACACGCATGGAGTGCCGCAGCCGCGTCCCGCCGCCCTCCGGCTCCAGCGTGAACCGCCAGGTGGCCAGTGGCCGTTCGGGGTCGCCGACGACGTCACCGAAGCGGCCCTCCCCGTCGATCACCTCCCAGGCGAGGGCGCGCTCCTCGGCGCACTCCACGATCTGCGAGACGGTCCGCCAGTCGCCCGCTTTCGGATGGCTGTTGTACCCGGCGAACCGCGCCCCCACGACGGGCCCCGTGGCCCCGCCGAGCCATTCGACCCGCTGCAGCTCGGGGCTTGTCCGGGCCGGCAGACCGATGTCGCTCACCAACTCCCACACCACGCGCGGGGCCGCCGCCACGAAGACCTCGCACTCGACGCCCGGGCCGTCGGAATAGCGCATCCCATCTCCCCCTTCACACAAGGAACACCATGTCACCACGGACCCTACTCGGCACACCTGCGGCCCTTTTTGGCCGACTCCACCGGACACCCCGCCTCCCCGGCTGACCAAAAACGGACACTGCCGGTCGAAACCGACCACACTGCTCTGCCACAGTCGGGCCGTCCATTCCGCAGACGATCAAGGGAGAGTGCCGTGAGGGACATCGTTCCCCGCCGCAGAGGCATACGCACAGGCATCCGCAGCACCCTTGCCGCAGGCGCGGCCGGGCTCGTGGTCGCCGGGCTGTCATGGGGAGGTACGGCGCACGCCGCGGAGCCGGGGCGTGAACGGGCCGCACAGGCGGCGCCGTTGATCGATTCCGGGTCCGCCGCCGGCAAGAAGTTCCGGTCCACCGGGCGCCTCGTCGGGGGCGACGGCACGACCTGCACCGCCACCGTCATCCACTCCTCCGCACGGCCCGACCCCGCGCAGAAGGCGCTGATCCTCAGCAACGGGCACTGCGTGAGCGATTCGATGAAGACCAACGAGGTCGTCGTCGACCGGGCCGCTCCCGAGGGCTGGACCTTCACGCCCGCCTACTTCCACGACAACACCGCGGAGCAGAAGACGTTCTCCGTCGAGCGCGTGGTGTACGCGACGATGAAGGGCATCGACGTCTCGGTGCTCCGGGTCTCCGCCACCTACGGCGACCTGGCGAAGCTGGGCGTGACGCCCCGCACGCCCGCCGCGCACCGCCCCGCGCAGGGCGTCCGTCTGCAGGCCGCCCACGCCCCGACCGACGGCGTCGAGGAGGGGAAGCGCTTCCTGCGGCTGTCCGAGTGCGCGGTCACGGGCACCTCGGTGGCCCTGCACGAATACACCTGGCTGTGGCGGGACTTCGTGCGCACCGACTGCCGGGGCATCAGCGGCGGCTCCTCGGGCGGCGCCGTCACCACCGCCGACGGCACGCAGATCGTCGGCATGCTCAACACCGTGTCCACGCCCGGCTACTTCGGCTGCGGGCTGGGCCGTCCCTGCGAGGGCAGCGCCGCGGGGCTGGTCGTGCCCGCGGACGACACCGTCTACGTCACCCCGGTCGACGCCGTCGCCTCCTGCCTGGACGGCGCCGGCCTGCAGCTGGACCGGCCGGGCTGCCGGCTGGACCGGGGCGAGCAGGTCGAGGTGACCTCGTCCGGGCAGCAGACCCAGAGCACCACGCCGCACGGCCCGGCCCGCTGGGACGCGCACGTCACCCCGGCCGACGGCGGGCGCCACGCGTACGTCGCCTTCAAGAGCGGCCCGTTCGGCGCCACCGACTGCACCCGGCCCGAGGGCTACTCCCGCCCGCAGAAGCTGCCGTCGAAGGGCCTCGACTACTCCGAACTCCTGCCCAGGCACGACAACCTGTACGTGCTGTGCGCCGTCGGCGGCCCGGACGCCACCGCGCAGGGCCCCGCCTGGGCGAAGTCCTTCGCGTACCCGTCGTACACCTACGCGCGCGTGGACAACACTCCCCCGACCGTGGCCCCCGCGGTGGACGTCCAGCGCTTCGACGACGAGTCGGGCGCCAGTACGTACTGGGTGCGCCCCGTCTATGCCCCCTTCGAGATCACCAGTTACAAGATCAAGTACGGCCCGAAGGCGACGACACACTGCGCCGACCCCGACGGCTACCGCTACTTCCTGGGCATACCCGCCTCGTTGAAGGTTTCCGAGGGGCCGTGGACGTACTGCGCCATCGGCTACGACAACGCGGACAACCCGACGCCGCCGAAGACCGTCGAACTCCCCTAATCCACAGGTGACGTCGCCGCGCGCAGCGTGGCGCGCAGAGGGCCGTCCGGCTGGATCAGCAGGGCGGCCTTCGGCCGTACCGGGCCGGGGTCGACGTCCACGTGGAAGCGCTGGGCGAGCGTGGCCAGCAGCAACGCGGCCTCGACCTGGGCGAAGCGTGCCCCGAGGCAGGTGCGCTGGCCCCCGCCGAAGGGGAACCAGGCGTGGGCGGGCACCGCCTCGGCGGCGCGGGCGTCCCAGCGCTCGGGGCGGAAGGCGCCCGGGTCGGGGAACCAGCGCGGGTCGCGGTGCGCGGTCCACTGGCTGCACCACACCTTCGTGCCGGCCGCGACGGGCAGGCCGCCGAGTCTGGCGCCCTTGCGGGCGACGGCGGAGTGCAGCCAGACGGGCGGGTAGAGCCGCAACGACTCCTTGACGATCTGCTGGGTCCAGGGCAGGCGTTCGTAGTCGTCGATGCCCGGCGGCCGGCCGCCGAGGACCCGCCGCAGTTCGTCATCGAGCCGGGCCCGCACCTGCGGGGCGCCGGCCAGCAGGTACCAGGTCCAGGTCAGGGCCGTGGACGTGGTCTCGTGGCCGGCCGCCCAGAGCGTGACGGCCTCGTCCCGCACCTCCTGGGCGGAGAGCGGCCGGCCGTCCTCGTCCCGGGCCGCGAGCAGCCGGCTGAGCAGGTCGTCGCGGTCCTCGGCGGCCGCTCCGGCGGACCGGCGCTCGGCGATCAGCCGGTGGACCTCGGCATCGATGGCCGCCACGGCGGTCTCCACGCGGCGGCGTGCGGGGGTGCGCACCCAGCCGGGCAGGAAGAGGCTGATGCTCCGCAGTTCGGCGCCGACCTCGTGCTGGGCCACGATCATGGCGTCGCCGAGCGCGCTGCTCTGGTCGCCGATGTCGTTGCCGAACAGGGTGCGGACCACCACGCGCTGGGTGAGCAGCGCCATCTCCCGCAGCACGTCGATGCGTTGGCCGTCGCGCCAGCGGCCGGCAGTGGCCTGCGCGCAGTCGACCATGGTGGACGCGTAGAGGCGCACTTGGCGGGGGCGGACGGTCGGCTGGACCAGGGAGCGTTTGCGGCGCCACTCGGCGCCCTTGCTGAGGATGACGCTCTGCCCGGCGACGCGCCGGAACGCCCAGCCCACGTCGAGGATGTCGAAGGTCTGCTCCACCGCTCCCAGCAGTTCGCCGATGTGCTCGGGGTGCGAGACGAACAGGCTGCGCAGGGGCCCCAGCGACCAGGTCACGCCGTCGCCGTACTCATCGCGCAGCCGGGTGAGGAAGGTCAGCGGGTCCCGGCCGAAGGCGGGGAGGTTTCCGAGCAGCGGCAGGCCGCGCGGGCCGGCGACGGGACGGAGCGGAAGGACGGCGGGCGCGGCGGCGGCCATGGCGGGAACCTCCGGGCGGCGGCGTGGCCGCCCTGGCAGACAGTGGATCCCCTGATGGTGGCGTGCCGTTGGCGCAGGCAAAAGACGCAGATCGGGTGATACGGGCACAGGAGTGCGGGCAGCGCTCGGCTCGTCAGTCCTGGGCGCGCTGGGTCAGCGGGGCGTCCGTGCGGTCACCGAGGAACTCGTACCAGCGCCGCTGCAGGCACACGTAGCGGGTGTCCGCCTCGACCAGGCTCAGGAACGAGGACACGGTCTCCGCGAGCCGGTCCTGCAGCCCGCTGTCGGACAACTGCCCGTCCTGGAGCATCTCGTGCGCCTTGGCCAGGCTGAACATGTCGGGGTACACGCGTGTGCCGAGGTGTTCGAGCGGGACCCGCAGGGCCCACAGCCCGCGGTTGCCGCCGACCATGGAGGGGGAGGCCGAGGCCAGCAGGGCCTGTTTGTCCTTGAACGGCTGCGGCCGGACCCGAGAGATCCAGTCGACGGCGTTCTTCAGCACCCCGGGCACCGAGGCGTTGTACTCCGGCGAGGAGATGACGAAGGCGTCGCAGGCGTCCAGCCGTTCGCACAGGGCGCGGGCCCCCTGCGGGATGCCGTCGGCCGTCTCCACGTCGCCGTCGTAGAGGGGCATGGGGAAGTCCGCCAGCCGGGCCGTGTCGGCCACGGCGCCCGTGTCCTCGACGAGGCGCGCCAGGAGCGCGGCGAGGCGGGTGTTGAGGGCGTCGGCGCGCAGCGAGGCGCTCAGGACCAGGACCCGGATCGGGGCGGGTGCCGCATCGGTGGCCATGGGGCCCATCATGGCGCCGCCGGGGGCTCCCGGCGACCCGGCGGACGCCGGTCCGGTGAGTCCGTCACGGGTGCGGGACCGGTGCCTCCATGTGCGAGCTGATCCACTGGATGGGCCCGTCCCCCATGCTGGGCACGTACGTCCGTGCATTGTGCGAGCCGTTGGGTATCTCGCGCAGCATCGTGTGGACGGGGCCCGTGTTGCCGTAGGTGGCGATGAACTGCTTCACGTCCGCCATGGCCTTCTTCTCCCTGGTGCCGATCTGGAAGGCGATGTAGACGTCCGGCCCGCCGCGGGCGATCAGCTCCCGCGCCAGCACCTGCGGGTTGTTCTGCTGCCGCTCCTGCTCGTGGCCGGCCCACAGCCGGGAGTCGGGCACGATGTCGGGGCCGGAGGCGATGACGGTCTTGAACTTGTCCGGCTTCTGCAGCACGGACTTCAGCCCCGCGAAGCCGCCGGTGGACGAGCCCATGAAGCACCAGCCGTCCCGCGCCTTCAGCGTACGGAAGTTGGCCTTGACCAGGTCGGGGACGTCCTCGGTGAGCCAGGTGCCCATTTTCGGCTGGCCGGGGATGTCGCTGGCGTCGTAGTACACGCCCTTGTTCTCGGGGACCGGGTTCAGCACCGGCATGACCACGATGAACGGGAGGCTCTTGCCCTCCTCGGCCCACGTGGTGATGGAGGTCTGCAGATGCAGGTCGGTGCCCATCCAGTAGTTCTTCGGGAAGCCCGCGCCCCCGGGCAGGGCGATCATCACGGGGAAGCCGCTCTTCGCGTACGCCGGGTCGTCGTACTGCTTGGGGGCCCACACCCACACCGGGCCGGTGAAACCCGACTTGGCTCCGTGCAGGGTCGTCACTGCGATCTTCGTGCCGTCGTCCAGGGTGCTCTCCTCCCGGAAGTCCGCCTCGGGCCCGGTGGGCATCAGCGTCCGGGGGTCGGTGCTCTGCGTGGCCTGAACGCCACTGGGCTTCCTGCCGAACCGGATGGTTTCGCCCTTGTCCGGGAAGACGCCGAAGTGGTCGAGCACCGGCCAGGCGATGAGCCCGAGCACCACCAGGGAGGCCAGCACCACGCACCACTTCTTGGCGCGTGATATTCGATCACGCGCCTTCGATCGGTGAGTGCTGCCGGGCGAGTAGGACATCGCAATACTCCAAGAGGATTCTCGCCGCCGGCCCCCCGGCGCGCACCCGCGGCCCTAGGGCCTGTCCGATGGGTCAGCACAGACCCCACGACGCCCGGCACGGCACCTCGCCGCGTTGTCGCATCACCCGAGTATGCCCAGTACGCGGATGATGCTCCGCCTTGCGATGCACCGCACCAGACGCCGCGGGGCCCGCACTGACCCATCGGACAGGCCCTAGGCGATCAGCAGCGCCGCGTCCCAGGGCAGCCCCCCGTCCGGCACCGGCCCCGCCAGGTGGTCGGCCAGCGCGAGGGCGGTGCCCGCCGCCCCTTCCAGGAAGCCGTACAGGGAGGAGAAGACGAACTCCCGCGCCGGATCGCGGTGCACCATGACCTCCGCGGCCAGCGGACCGAGCGCGGCGTGCAGCCGGACGTCACCGCTGTCCTGGGCCATCCGGGTGACGACCTGGAGCAGCCCTGCGGTCCCGTGGCAGATCATGCCGTCCGGGAGCCCCCACTCCCGGCGCGGTCGCTCCAGCACGGCGAGCACCGCGTCGACGGCCTCCCGCTGCCACCCGGGCTCGCCCAGCGCCAGGCCCGCCAGCTGCAGGGCACGGGCGACGCCCGGTGTGCCGTAGCACCACGCGGAGCGGGACCGGGGTGCATGGACGCCGTCGCGCCCGTGGC
Source organism: Streptomyces sp. AM25 (assembly GCF_058146165.1). Classification (NCBI taxonomy): domain Bacteria; kingdom Bacillati; phylum Actinomycetota; class Actinomycetes; order Kitasatosporales; family Streptomycetaceae; genus Streptomyces; species Streptomyces sp. AM25. Next base: position 55,951 of record NZ_JBKIWN010000026.1, read on the forward strand.
GGTGGTCCGGGTCCAGGCAGGCCGGCCACGAGGAGGCGGTCCCGCCGTCCTGCAGGCGGTGCTCCCGCAGCCAGCCCGCGATGTGCCGCATGGCGTCGTCCGCCCCCGGCACGACGACGCCCTCCCGTTGGGCGAGGGCCAGCAGGGCCAGCGGGCCCGGAATGCCGTGCGCGAGGCCGAGGTTGAGGTGTCCGCGCGGGTAACTGTCCGCCGCGGCCGGGGACGGCGGTCCGGACACCAGCCAACCCGGGACCGTCCGGCCGTCGTTCCGCAATGGACGGCTCAACTCGACGAAATGGGCGAGGACTTCGCGGAGCAGTTGCCTCTGCTCGGCGCCGCAGGCGAGCAAGTAGCGGCCGATTCCCGCGAGTCCGCCGATCACGTCGTAGTCGGCCATGGCGGGCCCGGCCGTCCCGGCCGCCAGCCGGGCCCGTTCCCGGGCCAGGACGGAGCGCACGTGCCCGGCGACGCGCTCGTCCAGCGCCGGGAGGAGCCGGGCGTAGTCCTGCGGCCGCGCGACCGCGGAGCGCACGGCGAAGGCCAGGGCCGGTACACCGTAGTAGAGCCCGACAGCCGGCTGCGGGCTCCCGAGGCGGGACACCGCGGCGGCCAGGTGGGCGTGCGCCACCGGGCGCCGGGCAGGGTCCTCGCGCCCGAGCCTGGCGTGCAGCAGGGCCACCCCGGGGTGGCCCTCGCCCAGCGAGACGGCTCCGGGGATGCGGCCGGGGTCGCCGAGCCGGCCCGCGACCGCCTCGACCGCCGCCTCGATCCGCCGGGAATTCTTCATCGGTTTTCCTCTTCTCAGCAATTCCGGAACGAGCCGGAAACAATCCCTTAACACTTCGCCAGGGGCTTTCCGACCCGGGTTTGACGAAGATCGTAAACGTGTCCTAGCGTTCGAATCGCGCCGGACTCCCCGGCCCGACAGCAAGGAGAAACAAATGAAGACGATGCACCTCGCCGAGGTCGACATGATCGAGGCCGACGCTTTCGACCTGGACCTCAGGGAAATTGCCGCCCCGGTCGACGAGACCCTGGCCGCGCACCCCTCACTGGGCACCTGCTTCTGCACCGCGATGCACTGCTGAAAAGCACGCCGGATCCGGCCGGGCCGCTTTCCCGAAACCCGGGAAAGCGGCCCGGCCGCCTGCCATCATTCTTTATCGATTTCTTTTCGGGGGCTCTTTCGTGTCCGCACCGGCATCGATTTTCCGCTGCGCGGATATCGCCCTGCTGAGGGCTCCGGTCCTCGCCCACGACACGCTCCGGAACACCTGGGAACAGCTCCGTCCCGGTGATTCCGGCGAACGCGAACACCTGACCCGGTACATTGCCGGGCTCGTCTCCCGCCCGGGAGTGCAGGAGGCCGTCGCGACGGCCAGCCCTTCCCTGGCCCGCACCGTGACCGAGGTGCGCGACGGCGGACCGGTCGAGCTGAAGCGGCTGCGCGGAGCCGCGCTCTCGCTGACCCGCTACTGCATCCGGATGGCGTCGCGGCCCACGCCCTTCGGCCTGTTCGCGGGCGTCGCCGCCGTGCAGGTCTCGGACACCGCCGAGGCCCGGCTCGGCCGGGCCCACCGGGCGGTGGCGCGCCCCGACATGGCCTGGCTGACGGAGCTCCTCACCCGCCTGGAGACGCGGCCCGACGTCCTGCCCGGGCTACGGGTGACGGCCAACGACCTGGCCTTCGTGCGGGGCGACCGGCTCGTCCTGCCCTGCGCTGGCCGCGCCGTCGCCGAGGTCTCCGTCCGGCACACGGCCCCCGTCGAGGCCGCCCGTGCCCTCGCCGCCGTCCCGGTCGTCCACGGCGAGCTGCGCCGCAGGATGACCGAACGCTTCCCGTCCGTCCCCGCATCGCGCGTGGACGACCTGCTGACGCACCTGGTCGAGCACGAGTTCCTGCTCACCGAGCTGCACCCCGCCCCCGGCACGGTCGACCCCCTCACCCACGCGATCGGCCGCCTCCCCGACGTCCCCGAACGCACCGAACTGGCCGCCGTCCACCGCGAGCTCGGCGCCGACACCGCCGCGGCGGCTCAGCGGATGCAGCGCCTGCACGCCTCCGAGCGACCCCTGCAGGTGGACCTGGCACTCGATGCGGACGTGCGCCTGCCCGCCGGCGTGGCGGCCGAGGCCGAGCGCGCCGCCACGGCCCTCTGGCGGATGTCCCTGTCCCCGGCGGTGCCCCATCTCGCCCAGTACCACGGCGACTTCCTCGAACGGTACGGCACCGGCCGTCCGGTCCCGCTGCGGGAACTGCTCGACGCGGACTGCGGACTCGGCGCACCCGCCGGGTATCTCATGCCGCCCGGCGACCGGGAGAAGCCGCCCCGCCCGGCCGTCACGCCGCAGGCGGAGCTGCGCATCGAACTGGCACAGAGCGCGGCCCTGGCCGGACAGCGCGAGATCGTCCTCGACGACGGCCTCGTCGCCCGGCTGAGCCCCGGCGCCGAACTGCCGCCGCCCGCCTCACTGGAGCTGTACGCCCGCGTCCTGGCCGGCTCCGCCGACGACCTCACCGCCGGGCGCTTCCGCCTCTGGCTGGCCCCGGGGACGGGCGCCGACCACGCCGGAGCGACGATCGGCCGGTTCTCCCACCTGCTGCCCGACGCGGCCCGGCGCACCGCACTGGCGTGCCGGGACGCCGAGTCCGGCGGCGCGGACTGCGCCCAGCTCTCCCTGCGCACGGTCCACGCACGCTCGGCGAACCTGACCCGGGTCCCGCAGTGGCTGGACCGGCAGATCGTCGTCGGCTCCTTCGCCGACCCCGCCGACCCCTGCGTCGTACGGCTCGACGACCTCGCGGTGGAAGCCGACACGACCCGGCTGCACCTGGTCGTGTCGAGCACCGGCCGCCGGATCGTGCCGCTCGCCTGGAACATGCTCAACCCCGCGGCACAGGCCTCCAACCTCGGCCGCTTCCTGCGCGAGATCCGCCTGTCCGGCGTGCGGCCGGGCTTCGGGTGGGACTGGGGCCCGATGGAGGCCGCCCCGTACACCCCGCGCGTGCGCTACGGACGCACCGTGCTCGCCCCGGCGCGCTGGCGCATGACCGACCCCTGCTTCGCCGACGACAGCATGCCGGACGACAAGTGGCGCCGGGAATTCGGCCGTTGGCGTGAGCGCTGGGGCGTGCCGGACCGGGTGCAACTGTGCGTGGCCGACCGCACCCTGGAGCTCGACCTGGGCTCGGAGCTGCACATCCGGCTGGTGCGGCAGGACGTCCTGCGCTCGCCCGATGCGGTACTGCGCGAAGTGCCGGAGGAGGAGCACGCGTACGGGTGGTTCTCCGGGGAGGACGGTGCACACGCCGCCGAGATCGTCTTCCCGCTGCTCGCACCGCGGCCGGCCGCTCCACGGCCGGCACGGCGCGCCCCGGTCCGGGCCGTCCGCTCGCAGGCACCGGGCGGCGAGTGGCTGTACGCCAAGGTCCACGGCTCGACGCACCGGCAGAACGAGTTGCTGGCGCGGCACGTGCCGCGCCTGCTGGCGGCGCTCCCCGAGGGGACCGACCGCTGGTTCTTCCTCCGCTACCGCGACCCCGGCCCCCACCTGCGTCTGCGCTTCCACGGTGACCCCGAGGCCCTCAACCGGCAGTTGCTGCCCCGCGTCCACGACTGGTTCGCGGACCTGCGGCGCTCGGGGCTGGCCGGCCGGCTGGTGCTCGACACCTACGAGCCCGAGTGGGAGCGCTACGGGGGCCGGGCCGCGACGGTGGCGGCCGAGGAGGCGTTCTGCGCGGACAGCGCGGCCGTGCTGGCCCAGCTCACCGCCCTGGAGACGGGCCACCTGCCGATGGAGCGGGAGCTGCTGGGCGCCCTCAACATGCTCGACGTCGTGCGGCACGTCCTCGGCGAGGAGGACGCCGAAGGGTGGCTCCTGGCCACGTATCCCCGCTCCCCCGCCCACGACGCCGTGCGCGACCGCCGCCGGCAGGCGGCCGCACGGATGGAGGCGCTGCCGCACGCCCTGCCCGGCGCCCCGGAACGGGCCCCTGTGCTGTCCCGCTACGGCGAGGTGCTGCGCTCCCTGCCCGCCGCGGACCGCCGGACGGCGCTGACGGGCCTGGTGCACCTGCACCACAACCGGCTGCTGGGCATCGACCCCGAGGCGGAGGACCGGGCCCGGGCCATCGCCCGCGGCGCGCTGGAGATCCGCCGCGGACGCCGCCGGGCCGATGGCACAGCCGCACATTCCGTGGGTTGATGGGGAGAAGGACGGCCACGGAGGGCAGGTGCGCACCATGGCGAAGCAGACGGTCGCCGAACAGTTCGTGGACATCCTGGTGCGGGCGGGGGTGCAGCGGCTCTACGGGGTGGTCGGCGACAGCCTCAACCCCGTCGTCGACGCCGTGCGCCGCCACCGCGGCATCGAGTGGATCCAGGTGCGCCACGAGGAGACCGCCGCCTTCGCCGCGGGCGCCGAGGCCCAGCTGACCGGCACGCTCGCCGCGTGCGCGGGCTCGTGCGGCCCGGGCAACCTGCACCTCATCAACGGGCTCTACGACGCCCACCGTTCGATGGCCCCGGTCCTCGCGCTCGCCTCGCACATCCCCAGCAGCGAGATCGGCACCGGGTTCTTCCAGGAGACGCACCCGGACCGGCTCTTCCAGGAGTGCAGTCACTACAGCGAGCTCGTCTCCAGCCCCCGCCAGATGCCCCGGGTGCTGCAGACCGGCATCCAGCACGCGGTCGGCCAGGGCGGCGTGAGCGTCGTCGCCCTGCCCGGCGACATCGCCGCCGCGCCGGCCCCCGAACGCAGCGTCGAGCACGCGCCGGCCACCAACCGCCCCTCGGTACGGCCCGGCGACGCGGAGATCGCCGCCCTGGCCCGCATGGTCGACGAGGCGGAGAAGGTGACCCTCTTCTGCGGCAGCGGCACCGCGGGCGCCCACGACGAGGTGATGGCGTTCGCGGAACGGGTGAAGTCCCCGGTGGGGCACGCCCTGCGCGGCAAGGAGTGGATCCAGTACGACAACCCCTACGACGTGGGCATGAGCGGCCTGCTCGGGTACGGCGCGGCCTACGAGGCCACCCACGAGTGCGACCTGCTGCTCCTGCTGGGCACCGACTTCCCGTACAACGCCTTCCTCCCCCACGGCGACGTGCGGATCGTGCAGGTGGACGTGCGGCCCGAGCACCTGGGCCGGCGCGTGAAGCTCGATCTCGCGGTGTGGGGCGACGTCCGCGAGACGCTGCGCTGCCTGACCCCGCAGGTCCGTCCCAAGACGGACCGGAGGTTCCTCGACAGGATGCTCGAGAAACACGCCGACGCCCTCGAAGGCGTCGTGAAGGCCTATACGCGCAAGATCGAGAAGCACACGCCGGTCCATCCCGAGTACGTGGCCTCCGTACTGGACGAAGAGGCCGCCGACGATGCGGTGTTCACCGTCGACACCGGTATGAACAACGTGTGGGCCGCCCGCTATCTCACCCCCAACGGCCGCCGCCGCGTGATCGGTTCCTTCACGCACGGCTCGATGGCCAACGCCCTGCCGCAGGCCATCGGCGCCCAGCTGCTCGACCGCGGCCGCCAGGTCGTCTCGATGTCCGGCGACGGCGGGTTCACGATGCTGATGGGCGACTTCCTCACCCTGGTCCAGTACGACCTGCCGGTCAAAGTGGTGCTGTTCGACAACTCCTCGCTGGGCATGGTCGAACTGGAGATGCTGGTGAGCGGCCTCCCCTCCCACGGAACCACCAATCACAACCCCGACTTCGCGGCCATCGCCCGGGCGGCGGGCGCCTTCGGTGTGCGGGTGGAGAAGCCCAGGCAGGTGCGCAGTGCGCTGCGCGACGCCTTCCGGCACAAGGGCCCGGCGCTCGTGGACGTCGTCACCGACCCCAATGCCCTGTCCATCCCCCCGAAGATCACCGCGGAGATGGTGGGCGGATTCGCCGTGTCCGCGGGGAAGATCGTCCTGGACGGCGGGGTGGGCCGCATGCTCCAGATGGCCCGCTCCAACCTGCGCAACGTGCCCCGTCCTTGACCGGTCGTTTCAGAACGAGCAACCGTCAATTGCTGGTTGACGGCAAGGTGTCGTCAACTTACGGTTGACGCATGAGTCCACTCGACATCAGCCTCGCCGACCTGATCGCCCGGCTCGACGAGGAACTCCCCGACTCCAGTGAACTGGCCCGCATCAGCGAGGCGCGCCTTCGCGCCCAGACGCTGTCCGACCTCGGCGACCAGCTCATCGACCACTACGTCAGCAGGGCCAAGCAGTCCGGCGCGTCATGGACCGAGATCGGCGACGCCATCGGCGTGTCCAAACAGGCCGCTCAGCAACGCCACGCACCCAACGCGTTCGAGCGGTTCACCAACCTCAACCGGCACAGCATCGTGCTGGCCCAGGAAGCCGCCCGAACGCGCAAGCACGACTTCATCGGCACCGAACACATCCTGCTCGGCCTGCTCGGCGAACCGCAGGGCCTGGCGTACGAGGTGCTGGTGGCGAAGACCGGCTCGGAGCAGCGCATCCGCGACGCGATCGAGGAAGTGATGCCGCCGGCCGGGAAGAAGGCGCTGCGGGGTCATATCGCGTTCCGGCCGGAGAGCAAGAACGTCATTGAGCAGGCACGTCACGCGTCGGTCGGCCTCGGCCACGACTGGGTCGGCACGGAACACACACTGCTGGGCCTGATCCGCACCGAGCAGAGCCCGGCCGCGCAGATCCTGCACGGCCTCGGCTTCACGTCGGACGAGCTGCACGAGACGGTCGCGACCGGGATCGCCCGACGGCTCGCCGCGCGCGACAAGCAGTAGCGAAACGCGGGGCGGCGTGCTCGCGCCGCCCCCACCACCACCCGACCGCCGGCACGACACCGGGCCCCGATATTCGTTCGCGGCGCCGACTCCTGCCGGATAGCGTGAACGCATGCCTCCGGTTCACGGCGACGCCCACGACGACACCTTCGCCGCATGGCTCCGCAGCAACACCGCGCCGCTCGACGGGCTCGACCCCGACGCCCCGCTCGACGACCTGGAGCCACTGCGGGAGGCCATCGGCGGCGCCCGCGTGGTCGCGATCGGCGAGAACTCGCACTTCATCGAGGAATTCGCCCGTGCCCGCCACCGCATCCTGCGCTTCCTCGTCGAGCGCTGCGGCTTCACCGTCCTCGCCTTCGAGTACGGCTTCAGCGAGGCCTTCGCCGTCGACGCCTGGACCCGGGGCGCGGGCACGGAGGCCGATCTCGACGAACTCGCCACGGCGGCCCTGCCGGTGGGCATCCACGAGCCGCTGCGCTGGCTGCGCCGGCACAACGCCCGCGCGCCCCGCCCCGTGCGGTTCGCCGGTGCCGACCTCCCCGAGGCGGGCGGCTCGCTGCTGCCCGCGCTGATCCCGGTCCTGACGTACCTGCGCGAGACCGACCCGGCCGCCGTGCCGCTGGCCGAGCAGGCGATCGGCATCGCCGAGCGCTTCGCGGCCCCGTCCATGGCCGCCTCCGCACCCGCCTGGGCCCGTCTCGGCGCCGCGGACCAGGACGCCCTCAGCGCCCTGCTGCTGCGGCTGGCCACCCGCTTCCGGACCGTCGAGCCGCTGTACGTCGCGCACGGCGGCCAGGACGCCTACGACCTGGCGCTGCGGCGCGTGGAAGGCGCGTGCCACACCGACTACACCTACCGCGCCATGTCCGAACTCTTCGCCGGCAAGGGGCTGCCCGCCGACACCTCGGCCCGCGAGGTCTACATGGCCGGCTCCGTGCTCTGGCACCTGGAGCACTCCGCGCCGGACACCCGGATCGTGCTCGCGGCCCACAACGCCCACATCCAGAAAGCGCCCGTCGCACACGGCGGCACGCTCTCCGCCCTGCCCATGGGGCAGCACCTGCACCGCGCCCTCGGCGACGACTACTTCGCGCTCGGCCTGACCAGCACCGGCGGCGACACCGCGGAGATGCGCCTGGACGAGCACGCCCGCTTCGGCTTCGCCGTCGACCCCACCCCGCTCGGCGCCCCCGAACCGGGCAGCATCGAGGCCGCGTTCGCCGGAGCGGCCCCCGGGGCCGGCCTCGTCGCGCTGCGCGGGGCGCCGCGTTCGCCGGCCGGGCCGGACCGGATCCGGATGCAGGGCGCGTATCTGCACACGCCCGTCCTGGAGGCCTTCGACGGCATGCTGCACGTCCCGCAGTCCACCGTCTTCGGCGGCCTCGCCTCACTCGGCTACTGATTTCCCCTCCTCAACCACTGGCCATCTGCGGCCCGTTGCTGCACACTGGCCCCTCGTGATGCGCCTGTCGAGGTCGACCACAGCACGCGCGGCCGCCGTCGCGCTCGCGGCTCTCACCGCCTTCCTGGCTCCGGCCGCCCCGGTCGCCGCGGGCCCCGCCCGCGGTCCGCTGCGCGGCCCCGCCGCCCCCGCCGAGTTCAGCTACCTCCAGAAGGCCGTGCCCGGCAGGCCGTTGCCCCGCCACGCCTTCGACCGGGCCGCGGCGCAGGCCGCCGCGCTGCCGGCCGTCCCCGGCCGCTGGCAGCCGCTCGGTCCGACGAACATCGGCGGCCGGGTCGTCTCCCTCGCCCTCGACCCGCGGCGCGCGGACACCCTGTACGCGGCCGCCGCCAGCGGCGGGCTGTGGCGCTCGGACGACGCGGGCCGCACCTTCCGCCCCGCCTGGCCGGACGGCGCCACCCAGGCCATGGGGGCGGTCGCGGCCTCACCGGACGGCATGCTCTACGCGGGCACCGGGGAGCCCAACCCGGGCGGCGGAAGCGTCACTTACGAGGGCACCGGGGTCTACCGGTCGGCCGACCGCGGCCGCACCTGGCATCCCGCCGGCCTGCGCGACTCGGGGACGATCGGCGCCCTCGCCGTGGACCCCCGCTCCCCGCGCCGGATCCTGGCCGCGGCGACCGGCTCGCTCTACTCCCCCGGCGGCGACCGCGGCGTGTACCTGTCCGCCGACTCCGGCTCCTCCTGGCGGCGCGTGCTCGACGTGCCGGGCCCGTTCACCGGCGCCGTCGACGTGCAGTTCGACCCGGCCGTGCCGCGCCGCGTCTACGCGGTGCTGTGGGACCACCGCCGCGAACCCGACAAGCGCACCTACGGCGGCGCCGGTTCGGGGGTCTACCGCTCCGACGACGCCGGAGCCCACTGGAGGCGGCTGGGCGGCGGGCTGCCCTCCCCCGGCCCGGACACCGGCCGCATCGGGCTCGCCGTCGCCGCCTCCGCACCGGGACGGCTGTACGCGCTCGTCGGCGACGCGGCGGGCGGCTTCGCCGGCTTCTACACCTCCGCCGACGCCGGCGACAGCTGGTCGAGACTGCCCGACGACAAACGGCTCGAACAGTCGCAGAGCAGCTACAGCTGGTGGTTCGGCAAGGTCTGGGCCGACCCCCGGGACGCCCGGCATCGGCACGCCGCCGGCGTCGGCCTGATGACCTCGGCCGACGGCGGCGCGACGTGGACCGACGACCACGACGCCGTCCACTCCGACCAGCACGCCATGATCTGGGACCCGCGCCGCCCCGGGCGGGTCTACCTCGGCAACGACGGCGGGGTCTACCGCTCGGACACGAGTGGGGACGGCGACTGGAGCAAGGCCGTGTACGAGCCGTGGACCCAGCTGTACAGCGTGGCCACCACTCCCCGGGACCCCGGACGGATCTCCGGCGGCGCCCAGGACAACGGCTCGGTGCGGTCCTGGGGCGGCGCGCGGTTCAACACCTACTTCGGCGGCGACGGCCTGCAGAACCTCATCGACCCCACCGACGAGAACCACGTCTACGCCTGCTACCAGTACGGCAGTTGCGCCCGTTCCACCGACGGCGGAACGACGATGACGCCCTTCGACGCCGCCACCACCGCGGACCGCCGCAACTGGTTCACGCCGGTGCAGTTCGACCCCGCGGACCCGCGCGTCCTGTACTACGGCGGCAACCGGCTCAACCGCTCGGCCGACGGCGGGGCGACCTGGGAGCCGATCAGCCCGGACCTGACCGGTGGCCCCGGCCGCGACACCTACCCGTACGGGACGATCACCACGGTCGCGGCGGCGCGCGACGGCGCCACCGTGTGGGCGGGCACCGACGACGGCCGCCTCTGGGTGACCCGCGACCTGGGCCGGCACTGGTCCAAGGTCCTCGACGGGCAGCCGTGGGTGACCCGCGTGACCGCCGACCCCCGCAACCCTGCAGGAGCCTGGGTCGCGCTCTCCGGCTACCGCTCCGGCTCGCCCCTGCCCCACCTGCTGCACACCGCCGACGCCGGCCGCACCTGGACCGACCTGTCCGGGAACCTGCCCCGGGCCCCCGTCAACGACGTGCTGAGCGGGGTCGGCGGCAGGCTCTACGCCGCCACCGACCAAGGGGTGTTCACCCGCACCACCCGCGGCTGGCACCGCCTCGGCTCCGGCCTCCCGCTGGTCCCCGTCTCGGGCATCGCCTACGACCACGCCGCCCACCGGCTGGTGGCCGCCACCTTCGGGCGGGGCTTCTATGCGACCCGGGTCCCATAGGGCCTGTCCGATGGGTCAGTGCAGGCCCTAGGCCCGCCGCCGCAGGCACCGTCGAGAGATCTGGCTCACACGGTCCGCCGCGTCCCCCGGTGATAGAAATGAGGGCGCCGCACCGGGTCGGCAGGGGGAAAGCGGCAACGGGTCGACAGTGACGCGCGGCACCGAACCGCGCCGGGCCGGGTGCGCCGTCCCGTACCCGCAGCAAGAGAGCACATGAACACTCAGCACACCGCAACCGCCTGCCCGTTCGCCCTCGATCCGGCCGCTTCCGACGTGCACGGCGAGGCGGCCCGGCTGCGCGCCCTCGGGCCCGCGGCGCGCGTCGAGCTGCCCGGCGGCGTGCAGGCCTGGTCGGTGACCGACTCCGCCCTGGCCAAGCGGCTGCTCACCGACGCCCGCGTCTCCAAGGACGGCCACCGGCACTGGCCCGCCCTCCTCGACGGCGAGATACCCGAGAACTGGCCGCTGCGCATGTGGGTGGACGTGCGCAACGCGCTCACCGCCTACGGCGACGAGCACACCCGGCTGCGCCGGCTGCTCGGCACCGCCTTCGGGCCGCGCCGCGTGCGGGCCCTGGCCCCGGCCATCGAGAAGATCACCGCCGAACTCCTCGACGGACTCGCCCCGGACGAGGACGGCGTGGTCGACCTGCGCGCCGGGTTCGCGTGGCTGCTGCCCCTGCGCGTCGTCAACACCCTGCTCGGCGTGCCCGACTCGATGCACGACGCCTTCCGCACCGCGATCGGCAGCCAATTCGACACCAGCGTCTCCGAAGCGGAGTCCGTGGCGAACGCGCAGGCGCTGTACGGGCTGCTGACCGAGCTCGTCGCCGTCAAGCGGGAGACCCCGGGCGACGACGTGACCAGCGTGCTCATCGACGCACACGACGACGAGACCGGCACCCGGCTGAGCGAGCAGGAGCTGCTCGACAGCCTGCTGCTGCTCATAGGCGCCGGGCACGAGACGACCGTCAACCTCCTCGACCAGGCCATCGTCGGCCTGCTCACCCACCCCGGCCAGCTGGACCTGGTCCGCGAGGGGCGGGCCGGATGGCCGGACGTCATCGAGGAGACGCTGCGGAACCAGTCGCCGGTGGCGACGGTCCTGCCGCGCTTCGCGGTCGAGGACATCCACGTCCCGGAGTCCGGCGTGACCATCCGCCGGGGCGAGATGATCGTGATCAACTTCGCCGCCATCGGACGCGACCCGCGCGTGCACGGCGAGGACGCCGGCCGCTTCGACATCGTCCGGCCGGGCCGCCGCGAGCACTTGTCCTTCGGTCACGGCACGCACTACTGCCTGGGTGCGGAACTGGCCCGGATGGAGGCCCGGATCGCCCTGTCGGCGCTCTTCGAGCGGTTCCCGGACCTGTCGCTCGCGGTACCGGCGGAGGAACTGCTGCCGCTGGAGTCGTTCATCTCCAACGGCCACCGCACACTGCCGGTCCGCACCGTCAGGGGCTGACCGCGTCGAAGCCGTAGCGCAGCGGCTCGGCGGTGACCCGCAGGTCGCGGCGGTAGACGTACATCGCCGCCACCTGCAGGGCGGGGCCGGTGGCCGGCGGGTTGTCGACGCTGCACGGCCGGGTGACCTGGACGACACCCGGCCGGTCCGCCACCCGGATCCGCAGGCCGTCGGCGGGCCCGCCGTCGAGGACCGCCGTCTCCCACACCGTCACACCGTCCTGAGTCATGATCGACACCATACTTCAGCACTTACGCAAGTATGCAATCCCCGAGCATGCAACCCCATTGGCCGGGCATGCGTCCGTGAACAGTACAGACGTAGCACCAACGGAAGGCAGGACCATCACCATGGGCATCCTCGGCTGGATCATCCTGGGGCTGCTGGCAGGCGCGATCGCGAAGATCCTGCTTCCCGGCCGCGACCCGGGCGGCTTCATCGGCACCACGGCCATCGGCATCGCGGGAGCGTTCCTCGGCGGCTGGCTGTCCGCCAAGTTCCTCCACAAGCCCATCGCCAAGCACTTCTTCGACGCGCCCACCTGGGGTGCGGCGATCGTCGGCTCGCTGGTGCTGCTGATCGGCTACCGGATCCTCTTCGGGAACTCACGGGACTGAGCGAATCCCGGTCCGCCCGCTTTTCACCCGATCGCGTGATTCCGGGCGGATCATAAGCAGAGCACACCCGGCGTCCCCCACGCTGTGGGGCGTGGCGCGCGAAACGTACGCGATCGACGTGGACCGGCTGCTGGCGTTCGCCGATGCGGTGACCGCCATCGCCATCACCTTGCTGGCACTCGAACTCCATGTGCCCGACGGCCTCCCGGCGGCGGAGCTCGGCCACGCCCTGCACGAGCTGCTGATCAAGGTCTATGCCTATCTGCTCACGTTCGTGGTGATCGGCCTGCTGTGGCTGGGGCATCACAAGCTGTTCGGCATGGTCGCCACGCTCGACCGCACCATGGTGCGCCTGGAGCTCGGCCTGCTGGCGGTCCTCGCCGCGCTGCCGTTCCCGACCCGGCTGCTGAGCGAGTACAGCCGGACGGCCGCCGCCACCGCCGTCTACGGCGGCGCCCTCGCGACGATCTCCGCCCTCATGACGGTCATGTGCCTGCGCCTGCGTCACCCCGGACCGCTGCGCGCCCTCGGGGTGACGCAACAGCAGGTACGGCAGGCCGTGTACGGCAACGCCACGCTGGCCGCCGCGTTCGCCACGTCCGTCCCGGTGGCCCTGGTCTCGCCCACGCTGGCCAAGTACTGGTGGTGGCTGGCCTTCCTGGCCCGGCTGACGCCCCGCTTCAGGCGAGCAGCCACGTGATCAGCGACAGCGTGCCGAACGACAGCAGCGTCGACCACACCACGGCGTCCCTGGCCACGTCGGTGCGCAGCCGGTACTCGGCGGCGTAGACGAAGGCGTTCTGCGCCGTCGGCAGGCCCGCGCACAGGGTCACGTCCAGCAGCGTGTGCCGGTCCAGCCCGAAGGCCCAGCGGCCGAGCGCGTAGGCGGCCGCGGGCTGCACGGCGACCTTCAGCGCGACGAGGACGAAGCGCTCCGTGAGTCCCTTGATGTCCGGAACCACCCGGGTGTTGAGCGACATGCCGAGCGCGAACAGCGCGGTCGGCACCCCGGCACCGCCGATCATGTGCAGCGGCTGGACGACGCCTCCGGGCAGCCGCCAGCCCGCTGCGGAGACGGCCACACCGGCCGCGGCTGAGCCGATGACCGGGTTGCGCAGGGGCAGTTGCACCAGGCGCCGCCAGCGGTCGCGCGCGCTCCGGTGGGCGTCGAGGTCGATGAGCACCAGGATCAGCGGGGTGACCACCAGCATCTGGAAGACCGCCGCGGCGGCGATGAACGAGGTGTCCCCCAGCACGCCGAGCGCCACCGGAATGCCGAGGTTGGCCGAGTTGACGTAGGACGCCGCCATGGCGTCGACGGCCCGGTCGGCCGGGCGCATCGGCCAGAGCAGCCGGGAGAGCAGCAGCGCCGCCGCGAACACCAGCAGCAGGCTGAGCGCGAACACGGCGACCCCGGGGTCCGCGACCTTGCCCAGGGGTGCCCGGGAGAGGGTGAGGAACAGCAGCGCCGGCATGGCGCACACGAACGCGAAGCGGGCGAGCACGGGTTGGGCCTGCGGTCCGAGGACCCCGGTGCGCCCGGCGCCCCAACCCGCGGCCGTCACGGCCCAGATGGGTACGAAACCCGATATGACCGATTGCACAGCACCCCACCCATTCGCCGGACGTCCATGATCCACCGCTCACAGTTGCATGCATGCTTTACGGAATCCACGGAGGTCGCGTACAACTGCGCGGTCCCGCACGGGTAGGGCTCTCCACCTGCACCGGGACGACTGCACCACGACGACAGGGGGATGCCCGTGAAGCGGCGGGACCGGCTGCGGTACTGGTTCGACAGCACGATGGACCGCGGTACACCGGCCCTGATCGGCTGGCTGGCGCTCGCCTCCGTGGTGCTGATCGCCTTCACCGCCACGCTCGTCGTGCTGTTCACCGACACCGACACCGAGCGCAACGGCGGCTGGCTGGGCGTGGCCTGGATGAGTCTGCTGCGCGCGCTGGACCCCGGCACCATGGGCAGCGACACCGGAACCCCGGTGTTCCTGGGGCTGATGCTGCTGGTGACGGTGGGCGGCATCTTCATCGTCAGTGCGCTGATCGGTGTGCTGACCACAGGCCTGGACCACCGGATCCAGCAGCTGCGCAAGGGCCGTTCACGGCTCCTGGAGCGCGGGCACACCGTCGTGCTGGGCTGGTCGGAGCAGATCTTCACGGTGGTCGAGGAGCTCGTCGAGGCCAATCAGAGCGAGCGCCGCTCGTGCGTGGCGGTCCTCGCGGACCGTGACAAGGTCGACATGGAGGAGCAGATCCGGATGCGCGTCCCCGACACGGGCCGCACCAAGGTGATCTGCCGGTCCGGCAATCCGCTCAAGCAGGACGACCTGGAGCTGGTGAGTCCGGACACCGCCAAGTCCGTCATGGTCCTGCCGGCGTTCGGGCCCGACGGCGACACGACGGTCATCAAGATACTGCTGGTGCTCAACAACAGGTCCTGGGCCAAGGCCCGTCCGCCGGTGGTGGCCGCAGTACAGGACACGGGGAACCTGGCGGCCGCCCGGCTCGCCGCGGGCCCGAGCGGCCTGGTCATCGACGCCGACGACCTCGCCGTGCGGCTGGTGGTGCAGTCGCACCGGCAGACGGGGCTGTCGACGGTGTGGAACGAGCTGCTGAGCTTCTACGGCAACGAGTTCTACATCCACCGCGCCCCGGCGCTCACCGGCTCGTCCTACGGCGACGCGCTGAACCGCTACCAACTGGGCGTCCCGGTCGGGCTGCACCGGGGTGACGGCCGGATACTGGTCAAGCCGCCGATGGACACGCTCATCACCGCGGACGACAGGATCGTCGTGGTGGCCGAGGACGACACGCTCGTCCGGCTCGCCCACGCCGCTCCCCCGGTCGTCGAGCAGGCCATCGTCCGGTTCGCCCACAGGCCGCCGAAGCCCGGCCGGACGCTGCTGGTCGGCTGGAACGCCCGGGCCCGCAAGACAATCGAGATGCTGGACCGGTTCGCCCTGCCCGGCTCGGTCCTCGACGTCGCCTGTCCCGTCCGTCCCGACGGGTTCGAGGACATCGCGACCGTGCATCTCGCCCTCGGGCACAAGCCCTGCACACCCACCGGCCGACAGTCGTTGGAGGACCTGTGTCCCGACGGCTACCGGCACATCATCGTGCTCTCGGCCGACACCGCCGACCCCGAACACGCCGACAACCGCACCCTGGTGACGCTGCTGCACCTGCGGGACATCGGAGTCGGCCTGGGCGACCCGTACTCGATCGTCTCGGAGATGAACCACGACAACAACCGCGAGGTGGCCCAGGTCACCAGGGCCGACGACTTCATCGTCAGCACCAAGCTCGTCAGCCTCCTGCTGACCCAGCTCTCCGAGGACGTGGACGTGTACGCCCTCATCAGCGCGCTCTTCGACCCCGAAGGAGCGGAGATCTACCTCAAGCCGGCCACCGACTACCTCCGGCCCGGCGCCGAGGCCACCTTCGCCACCGCCGTCGAAGCGGCCCGGCGGCGCGGGGAGACCGCCATCGGCTACCGGCTCGGCTGCGACCGCGACGTGCCGCCCGGCTACGGCATCCACCTCAATCCGCCGAAGGCCGCGCCGCTCACCCTCCACGAAGGAGACCACCTGGTGGTCCTCGCCGATCAGCAGTGATCAGGGGTCGCCGGACCCCGGGGCCGGTGGCAGGCTGATCGTATGGGCCGGCCCAACGAGGAGGTCGAGGCGCTGCTGCAGGAGTACGCGGACCTCGTCGCGATCTCCGGCGGCGACGCCTTCAAGGCGCGCGCCTACGAGAAGGCCGCCCGGGCCATCGGCGGCCATCCCACGGACGTCTCCACGCTCGACGTCAAGGGCCTGCAGGAGATCCCCAACGTCGGCAGGTCGATCGCCGAGAAGGTCGTGGAGTTCCTGAGCACGGGCCACGTGGCCGCCCTGGAGGAGACCCGGGCATCGGTGCCGGCCGGGGTCCGGGAGCTGCTGGCCATCCCCATGCTCGGGCCCAGGAAGGCCATGACCCTCTACGAGGAGCTGCAGATCTCCTCCGTGGAGCAGCTGCTGGACGCCGTCCACGAGCAGCGGCTGCGCGGTCTGAAGGGCTTCGGGGAGAAGACCGAGGCGAACATCCTGCACGGCATCGCCCTGATGCAGAAGGCCGGCAAGCGGATCCTGATCAGCGCCGCCATGGACGTGGCGGACCAGGTGGTCGCAGACCTGTCGCAGGTGGAGGGGTGCGAGGGGTGCACGTACGCGGGGTCGCTGCGGCGGATGCAGGAGACCATCGGGGACGTCGACGTGCTGGTGGCCGCCGAGGAGTCCGGCCCGTTCATGGAGGCCTTCAGCAGCCTTCCGTACGTCGCCGAGGTCATCGCGGGCGGCCGGAAGAAGACGTCCATCCGCACCACCAAGGGCCTGCAGGTCGACCTGCGGGTGCTGCCGCCGGACTCCTGGGGGGCGGGCCTGCTGTACTTCACCGGCTCCAAGGCGCACAACATCCGCGTCCGCGAGATCGCGGTGCGGGACGGGCTCAAGCTCTCCGAGTACGGCCTGTTCCGGACCGAGGACGGCGCGAAGGTCGTCTCGGAGACGGAGGAGGAGATCTACGCCCGGCTCGGGCTGCCCTGGATCCCGCCCGCCCTGCGCGAGGACCGCGGCGAGATCGCGGCCGGGCTGCGCGACGAGCTCCCCGAGCTGGTGGAGGAGGGCGACATCCGGGGCGACCTGCACACCCACACCGACCTCACGGACGGCCTCGCGTCCCTGGAGGACATGGTCGAGGCGGCCGCCGCCCGCGGCTACGCGTACTACGCCGTCACCGACCACGCCCCGAACCTGTACATGCAGCGGATGACCGACGCCAAGATCCTGGCGCAGCGCGAGAAGGTGCGGAAGCTCGACGGCAAGCACCGCCGGATGCGGCTGTTGCACGGCACCGAGCTCAACATCGGTCCGGACGGCGAGGTGGACTGGCCGGACGACTTCCTCGCCGGATTCGACCTGTGCATCGCCTCGGTGCACTCGCACTTCCGCCAGAGCCGGGCCGAGCTGACGCGGCGGCTGGTGCGCGCCTGCGAGAACCCGCATGTGGCCGTCCTGGGCCATCCCACGACCCGGCTGATCGGCAAACGGCCCGGTATCGACGCCGACTTCGACGCGGTCTTCGAGGCGTGCGCGCGGACGGGCACGGCTCTGGAGATCAATGCGCACCCGGAGCGGCTGGACCTGTGCGACGAGGACATCCTGCGCGCCAGGCGGTACGGCGTGAAGTTCGCCGTGAACACCGATGCGCACGCCACGACGCACCTGCCGTACATGCGCTACGGCGTGGGCACGGCGCAGCGCGGCTGGCTGACCAAGGACGACGTGATCAACACCTGGCCCCTGCAGCGGCTCCGGCGTTTCCTGGCCGGGCCGCGTACATGATCGTTGGGGAGGAATTCACCCTTCCGGCTCTGTCGCACGGCGATGCACGGTGCTGTCATGAACGCAACACCCCGGAATCGTCCGGGTCTTCACCGTGCGGAGCCCCCCATGACCTCCCTGCGCCGTCTCACGGCCGCGGCAGCATGCCTGCTTCTCCCGGCCACCGGATTGATCCTCACCAGTGGCACCGCTCACGCCGCCGGCACCTCCACATGCAGCCAGTCGTACTTGCCGCTGCCCGACCCGTCCTGCCAGCCCGGTGCCTACAACCCGGACGTCACCCAGGAGACGATCGACTCGACGATCTGCTCCCCCGGCTGGACGAAGACCGTCCGCCCGCCGGTCTCGTACACCAACAAGCTCAAGGCCCGGCAGATCACGGAGTACGGGTACGACGACACCGACCCCTCCGACTACGAAGAGGACCACTTCGTCCCGCTGGAACTGGGCGGTGCGCCCAGAGACACCAAGAACCTGTGGCCCGAGCCCCGCTACGGGGACGAGCAGGCGGGCGACAAGGACCAGGTGGAGAACAAGCTCAAGAAGGCCGTCTGCAACGGCACCGTCACCCTGGACGCCGCGCGCAGCGCCATCGCCACGAACTGGACGACGGCGCTGGCGAACCTCGGCCTGGAGTAGTCCTAGCCCAGCGCGATGCCCTGCTGCAGTGCCCGGCCCGCCCGGATCTCCTCGGCGGACAGCGTGACCGTCCCCTCCGGGTCGGGCCCCGGTTCGAGCTGGGTGCGTCCGGCCGCGTCGCTCAGCTTCACCAGCAGGGCGACCAGCAGCCAGTTGGCGAGCATCGACGAACCGCCCTGGGCGAGGAAGGGCAGTGCCTTTCCGGTGAGTGGGATGAGACCGCTGGCACCGCCGGCCACCACGAAGACCTGCAGGACGAGCGCGGCCGCCAGGCCCGCGGCCAGCAGCTTGCCGAAGGGGTCGGTCAGCACCAGGGCGGTGCGCAGCCCGCGTTCGGCGAGCAGGGCGTACACCAGCAGGAGGGCCAGCACGCCTGCTGCGCCCAGTTCCTCGCCGACGGTGGTGAGGATGAAGTCGCTGCGGCCCGCGAAGCCGATCAGCCACGGGTAGCCCTGGCCCAGGCCGGAGCCCAGGACGCCGCCGCTGCCGAAGCTGAACATCGCCTGGGCGCCCTGCTCGGAGATCAGGCCGGGCGGCGGGTGGGGCAGGTAGATGTCCATCGGGTGCAGCCAGGCGACCACCCGGCCGTGCACGTGCGGTTCCATCGAGCCGACCACTCCGGCGCCGACGGCCGCCAGCAGCAGGCCGATGACCACCCAACTGGTGCGCTCGGTGGCCACGTAGAGCATCACCACGAAGATCCCGAAGAAGATCAGCGAGGTGCCCAGGTCGCGCTCGAAGATCAGCACCAGCAGGCTGGCGGCCCAGATGGCCACCACCGGGCCGAGGTTGCGGCCGCGCGGCAGGTACATCCCCAGCACCCGGCGGCTGGCGAGGGCGAGCGCATCGCGCTGGACCATCAGGTAGCCGGCGAAGAAGATCGTGATGACGAGCTTGGTGAACTCGTCCGGCTCGAAGGAGAATCCGCCCAGCCGGATCCAGCGCTTGGCCCCGTAGGTGTCGCCGGGGAAGAACGCCGGGGCCGCCAGCAGCACCAGCGCGCCCGCCATGAGCACATAGGTGTAGCGCTGGAGGATGCGGTGATGCTTGAGGCCGACCGTCACGGCGACGAAGGCCGCGACGCCGATGCACAGCCACATCACCTGGCCGCCGGCGACGGGCGCGGACTTGTACTTGGCCGCGTACGAGATGTCGAGCCGGTGCAGCAGCACCAGGCCCATCCCGCTGAGGAACACCGCCAGGGGCAGGATGAGCGGGTCCGCGTACGGGGCGAAGCGCCGCACGGCGAGGTGGGCCAGCACGGCGACCGCGCCCAGCCCGCACACCTGCAGGGCGAACGTACCGGGGAGCCCCCCGTGCAGGGCGCACTCCGCGTCGGCGTCCGCGAACGCGGCGGTCAGCACCGCGAAGAGCACCAGCACCAGCTCGGTGTTCCGGCGGCGCCGGGCCCCGTCGGCCCCGGCGCCCGTCGGCACCCGTCGCGCTCCCGGCAGGCCCCGGCCCGTCCGGATGTCAGTCAACACAGGGAATTCCCCCCATTTTCACGGTCGGTCCCGCCTGATTGTCGTCCGACGCGGACGAGGACGGGCTCGGGTCCGGTGAAGAGTCCCCCGCAGGGGCGGACGACTGTCCGGCGGACGGAGTCGCCGAGGGCGTCCCCCCGGACTTGGCGTCGGTGCCGGCGGACGGGGAGGAGGACGGGGCCTGGCCGGTGGCCGCCTGCACGATCTCCTTGATCTTGTCGGGGTCGACGAGGTTCACGTCCTCCCCCGCGCGCGTGGCGAACCCGGTGATGGGCAGGGTGTGGAAGTCCACCTTGCCGCCGGTGAGGCTGGGGACCTGCTGCATGAAGTCCAGGACGTCCCAGGAGCTGTCGAGCACGACGTCCTTCTTGACGGTGTCGAGCAGGCCCTGGAGCTTGCCGAGGTCGCTCCAGACGCCCTCGGACTTGAGCTTGTGCGTGACGGACGACAGGAACGCCTGCTGGCGGTGGGTGCGGTCCAGGTCGCCGTTGTCGAGGCCGTGCCGCTGGCGCACGAAGGCCAGCGCCTGCTTGGGGTTGAGCTCCTGCGGGCCGGCGGGGAAGTCGGCGCCGGAGTACTTGTCCTTCACGGGGTGGTTGAGGCACACCTGGATGGGCTGGAGCACCTTGGCGATGTCGTAGAAGCCCAGCAGGTTGACCTCGGCGAAGTGGTCGATCGGGACGCCGAGGACGTTCTGCACGGTCGCCAGCGTGGCCTCGCGGCCCGCCTCCCGGCTCCGGCTCTCCAGGTCGGCGCCCTTGACGCCCTGCGCGTCGAGTTTCTCCCGCTCCTTGGTGTAGGCGATGGAGTACGCCTCCTTGATCTTGAAGTGCCCCTGGGCGGAGCCGTCCCCGTTGAGGGTCTGCACATAGTCGTCCCGCGGGACGGAGAAGGCGGTGGCCCGGCCGCCGTCCGCAGGTATGTGCATCAGGATCAAGGTGTTGGTGTTGTAGTAGCCGATCTCGCTCGACCCGGCGTGCAGTTCGTCCTGGACGAACTCCTTCGGCAGGTCGTTGCCGTCCATGTCCTTGCGGGAGTCCAGGCCGATCAGCAGCAGATTGACCGAGTTGTCCAGGTGCTTGGGCGCGCGCTTGCGGACCGCGTCCAGTGCGTCGGACGTCTTGAGCCCGTTGGTCAGCGAGTGGTGCGCGAACCAGCCGATGCCGCTGACCGCGAGGACGGCCGAGGAGACGGCGCACACCACGAACCGGGCGGCCACGACGGACCGCGTCGTCTTCCTCTTCGCGTTCTTCGCGCCGCGGGCGCCCCGGCCCTGCTCATCCTTGCGCTGGGACATCCCCGCTCCTCCCACGACGGCGGGAGCGGACGGAACGCACCCCCACAACGATCAACACGGCGGCCTCCGCGGCCGCCATCGCCGGAAACGCATCCACGGCCCAGCGCACCGCCTCGGCCGGCAGCGCCGCGCCCTTGCCGGAGGACGTACCCGTGACGAGTGCCACAGCCATCGTCACGACGGCGGCCACCAGGGGCGGCGCGGGGACCACCCACCACAGCTGGGCCGGCCGGACGGTCGCCCCCGCCCAGACCGCGGCCAGCACCAGCCCCGCGGCGAAGGCCCAGCCCACGTGCGGCCCGGCGGCCCGGTCCGCGCAGGCGCCCAGCACCGGCAGCAGCGGGGCGATCAGCAGCGCCCGGCGGGCGGGGCCCCCGCCCTTGCAGGCGCGGTGCGCCCCCCGCCCCCGGCGTCCGGCGGGCGGGCCGCCGGACGCTCGCGGCGCCGGGATCGTTCCCGGATCGGCCGAGGTCACCCTGGGATTGGTCACGGTCACACCCCCACGCTCAGGCCGGTATCGCCCGACGTCGTTTAAGACGGTCGTCTGCGAGACTTGGTGCGGCACACTTTGATTGCATACTTGCGCAACTTAGCAAACTACAGCGCCGTCGTGCGCCGCGCACGCCTCCTCACCAGCAATGGAGCGGAAAAACACACAGCCGCCGCACAGGGATGTGCGGCGGCAGCTCGGTGTGACGGGGGTCAGGAGACGTTGACGGCCGTCCAGGCGGCGCCGACGGTCCGGTACTCGGTGCTGTTCGCGCCGTAGAGGTCCGAAGCCGCCTGCAGGGTCGCCTGGCGGGCGCCCGCGTAGTCGGTGCTGGAGGTGAAGTACGTGGTCAGCGCCTTGTACCAGATGGCCAGCGCCTTGTCCCGGCCGATGCCGGAGACGGTGGAGCTGTCGTAGGTCGGGCTGTTGTAACCGACCCCGTTGATCGTCTTCGCCCCGCTGCCCTCGGAGAGCAGGTAGAAGAAGTGGTTGGCGATGCCGGACGAGTAGTGCACGTCCACGTTGCCGGCGTCCGCGCTCCAGTAGTCCAGCGACGAGCCGTCCTTGCTGGGCTGGTCCATGTAGCGCAGCGGGGTGCCGTCGCCGTTGATGTTGATCTGCTCGCCGATGAGGTAGTTGCCGGGGTTGTTGGCGTTGTGGGCGAAGAACTCGACGCCGGTGCCCATGATGTCGCTGGTCGCCTCGTTCAGGCCGCCGGACTCACCGCTGTAGGTCAGGCCCGCCGTGGCAGAGGTCACACCGTGCGTCATCTCGTGCCCGACGACGTCGAGCGAGGTGAGCGGGTGGCTGTTGCCCTGGCCGTCGCCGTAGGTCATGCAGAAGCAGGAGTCGTCCCAGAACGCGTTCACGTAGTTGCTGCCGTAGTGGACGCGGGAGTAGGAGGCGACGCCGTCGTTGCGGATGCCGCTGCGGCCGAAGGTCTGCTTGTAGAAGTCCCAGGTCTCCTGCGCGCCGTAGTGCGCGTCCACCGCGGCGCTCTGATTGTTGCTCGCGCTGCCGTTGCCCCAGATGTCGGAGGAGCTGGTGAAGAGCGTGCCGCTGCCGGACGTGCCCCCGCCCAGGTCCGTGGTCTTGTGGCCGCCGCGCGTGGAGTCGAGCAGCTGGAAGGAGCCGCCGCTCTGCGCCGTGGTGATGTTCACGTTGCCGCTGTAGACGCCGGTGCCCGTGCCGGTCTCGATGCCGTCGAAGGAGTACAGCTTCTTCCCGGTGGTGGCGTCGGTGATCACGTGCAGCTGGCTGGGGGTGCCGTCCTTCTGGACGCCCGTGACCACGGACTCCCACGCCAGGACGGGCGTGCCGGAGGCGGCCCAGACGACCTTGCGCACGTTGTTCTTCACCGGGGCGGCCAGCTTCTCGTCCGAGGCGTGGGCCATCGCCTTGTCCTGTGCCGCGGTGGCGGAGACCTTCGGGGTGGTGCTGGGCACGGCGATCTTGCGCGAGGTCGCCTTGGTGACGCTGCGCTTCCCGCCCTTGACGTGCACGACGAGGTCGCCGCCGAGGACGGGCAGCCCGGCGTACGTCCGCTCGTAGCGGGTGTGCACGGTGCCGTCGGCGTCCTTGACGACGTCCTTGACCACCAGTCGCTCCTGCGACCCCAGGCCCAGCGAGCGGGCGGTGGAGGCCACGCCGCCCTTGGCCGTCGATATCAGCGCGGCGTGCTGGGCGGGCGTCTGCCGGGCGGTCGCGGCGCTCCGCGCAATGCCGGGGTCGGCATCGGCGATCCCGGCCTGGGCGCCCAGCGCCACCATGGCGGCCATGGCGACGAAGGCAGCGCTCATACGCGTGCGGCGGGACGTGCCTGCGACGTGGGGGGTGGATCTCACGCGAACTCCTCTGACCCGGCCACCGGTCGGCGGCCTGCTCTGACCCGGCGACGGAATGCCGCCGGGGTGGTGCCTGTCCTGCGTTCGGTGGGGTGCTCGCGCACGTTCGCCACCGGGCGGGCCCAAGAGCCGTCCGGGGTCTGCGGTGCGAGTGGGGTGAGCTTGCCATCGAACAGGCGTCGTTGACAGGTCCACGAAGAAAAACTTGGTCGTGAGTTGACCGATGAGAGCGAGAAGGTGTCCGTTATCCGGAATCAGGAAGCGGAGCCCACCATTTCGCGTCGACTCTCATGGCTGCCCCGTCACCGTCCGTGAAATCAGCCGGACTTGGCCTCCACCACGGCCTCCACGACCGACAGCGTCGAGGCCGTGGGCACAATGCGCGTCAGGCGCAGGCCCGCTGCGGACATCAGGCGGCGGAACTCCTCCGCGCTGCGCTCTCGCCCGTTGAGCGACGTCATCATCAGCACGTCGAGGATCTTTCCCGGGTGCGGCTCGTTGCCCTGCGGAATGACGGCGTCAATCGCCAGCAGGCGGCTGCCGGTTGTCATCGCGGCACGGCAGGAGCGCAGGATGCGCAAGCAGTCCTCGTCGTCCCAGTCGTGCAGGATCCGCTTCATGAGGTAGACGTCGGCGCCGGAGGGCACGGAGGCGAAGAAGTCGCCGGGACGCACCTGCCAGCGCCCGGCCAGCTCCGGCCCGTCGAGGGTGTGGTCGCGCAGCACCTGCTCCCGGTCGTAGAGCACCCCGCTCAGGCCCGGGTTGCGCAGGAGGGTCCGGCGCAGCAGCCCACCGCGGCCGCCGGCGATGTCGACGACGGTGCCGTGCTCCGGGAAGTCGCAGGCGGCGGCGATGACGTCGTCCTCGCTCGTGGAGAGGCCCGCCATTCCGGTGTTGAAGACCTCGGCGGCCTGCGGGGTGCGGGCGAGATGCTCGAAGAACGACGCCCCGAAGATCTCCTCGAAGACCGTGTGCCCGGCGCGGACGGTGTCCTCCAGGCGCTCGGCGGGCTTCCAGAACGTCTCGTCCGTGAGCAGGAGCACCGCGGTGCGCAGGGAGGAGGGCCCGTCGGAGCGCAGGAGTCCGGCGGCCGGGGTGAGCCGGAAGGCGCCCGTCGCGTCCTCGGCGAACACCCCGCGCACGGCCAGCAGGCGCAGAGCGCGGCGCAGATGCGGGGCGCTGACGCCGGTGAGAGAGGCGAGTTCCTCCGCGGTGCGCGGTCCGGAGGCGAGGTGGTCGGCCACCCCGAGGCGTACTGCAGTGCGCAGGGCGGCGGAGTGCAGGTAACCCAGGGCGTGATCGGTGAGCAGCACGGCGAGGGATTCCTCGGCATCGCGGTGCGGCCGGGCCTCGTCCATGGCTGTCCCTCCTCCGGCAACGCGTCGGGCACCACCCTGGCCGGGACGGCCTGCGGGCACCAGAGCGCCTTTCCGCCACGCGGGCGGGGGGATTGCGCCGTCACCACGGGCGGGACCGCGGGTTGCCGCATCGCATCCGCCATGCCGGGCCGGATCGGATGCATGGCCAGATACCGCTCTATGTAAGCGATTGGCCGGTTTTAAAGCCATGGTGTTGCCAGGGAGCCGGCACGAGGAAATGATCACCGCTCGTATCGACCTGATCACTCATCCAGGAGCCGAGACGTGATACGCCGAGCCGCTCTCCGCGGCCTCACCACCGTCGCCGTGACCGCGGCCCTCGCCCTGCCGCCCCTCGCCCAGGGAGCCCAGGCGGCCGCCCCGGTGACGGCAGCCGCGATCAACGCGGACGACGGCAACCCCTTCCGCGGGACGGACACCGCCGTGCGCACGGTCGACCACCCCTGCCAAATCCGACTGGTCGACAGCGACTTCACGCGCCCCCACCCGCGCGTCGACGTCCGCTACGGCGACCCCGGCCACCCGGACCGGGCCCGCGTCGTCGCCTCGGCGGCGACCCTGCTGTAGCGAGCCACCGGCCCCGCCCGGCTCCGGCGGCAAGCCCCGCCGGGCAGGAGACCGAGTCGCGCCCCGCCCTCCCGGCGGCCACTACGGTCACGGCCGGCGACGACCGCACCGCCCACCACCATCTCCCGCATCACTGCATCCCCTTCCGCCTCGCGGCGGCGGCCATCCTGCCGCTTGCGCAGTGACGCAGGACAGCGCGGCCACGGCCCTGCGCGACAGCCCGTCGCACACCCCTCCATCGCGCCGCGCTCTCGCATGCCCCCGTTTCACGGGATTCCACTACAAGGGAGTTACTGCTTTTCATGCATAGACGTCGGAGATTTCTCGCCTTCGCCACTGTCGGTACGGTCGTCTGCACCGCCGGCTTCATGCCGTCGGCCAGTCAGGCCGCCGGCATCGGCGACGGGGAAAAGAACGGGTCCTACGCCGCAACGCACGGCCTGACGGCGGATGACGTCGAGAACATCAACGCACTGAACGAAAGAGCTCTGACGCTGGGTCAGCCCGGCAAGCCTCCGGCCGGATTCCCGCCGAGCGCCAGTCCGTCCTTCCGGGGCGACGCTGTCGGCGACAGGGAAATCCCTCCCGCCGAGCCGCTCAACAGGATGCCTGACCCGTACCGGGCCTACGGAGGCAGGGCCAATACGATCGTCAACAACTACATACGCAAGTGGCAGCAGGTCTACAGCCAGCACGACGGCAAGATACAGCAGATGACCGAAGAGCAGCGAGACAAGCTGTCCTACGGTTGCGTCGGCGTCACCTGGGTCAACTCGGGCCCCTACCCGACGAACAAATTGGCATTCGCGTCCTTCGACGAGGACAAGTACAGGAACGGCCTGCAGAACACCAGACCCCGACCCGGGGAAACGCAGGCGGAGTTCGAGGGGCGCATCGCCAAGGGCAGCTTCGACGAGGGGAAGGGTTTCCAGCGGGCGCGCGATGTGGCGTCCATCATGAACAAGGCCCTGGAAAACGCCCACGACGAGGGGACCTACATCGACAACCTCAAGACTGAGCTCACGAACAGCAATGACGCTCTGCTCTACGAGGACAGCCGCTCGAACTTCTACTCGGCGCTGCGGAATACACCGTCCTTCAAGGAAAGGGACGGAGGCAACTACGACCCGTCCAGGATGAAGGCGGTCATCTACTCGAAGCACTTCTGGAGCGGGCAGGACCAGTGGGGCTCCTCCGAGAAGAGGAAGTACGGCGACCCGGATGCCTTCCGGCCCGACCAGGGTACCGGCCTGGTCGACATGTCGAAGGACAGAAACATTCCGCGCAGTCCCGCCAGACCCGGCGAAGGCTGGGTGAATTTCGACTACGGCTGGTTCGGGGCTCAGACGGAAGCGGATGCCGACAAGACCATATGGACCCACGCCAACCACTATCACGCGCCCAATAGCGACCTGGGCCCCATGTACGTATACGAGAGCAAGTTCCGGAACTGGTCCGCCGGGTACGCGGACTTCGACCGCGGAGCCTACGTCGTCACGTTCATACCCAAGAGCTGGAACACCGCCCCCGCCAAGGTGAAGCAAGGCTGGCCGTGACAGAACCGGCGTGATCGTCCGCACTCGGGCAAATGACGGGCCCCCTCCACCAGTTGGTGGAGGGGGCCCGTTGCCATGACCGGGATCCGGGGTTTACCGAGACATTTCACCCATAGTGACCCATTGATCACTTCGACCAACACGTAGTCACGATGCGGGACACATGAACAGCTGTCAGCATGAGCAAGCTCGGTCCGGTCCTCGTGCTGTGGAGGTTCGATGCGTGCAGGTGTCGTGGTCGCCGCGCACCCCGGTGTGGAGGATCTCGCCGTGCAGGCCGAGGAGTTGGGCTTGCACAGCTTCTGGGTCAACGACACCCCGATGGTCCACGGTGACCCCTTCGTGGCCTTGAGCCTGTGTGCGAAGGCCACCCGTCGTATCCGGCTCGGCATCGGCGTGACCTCACCGGCGTTGCGCTCGGCCCCGGCCGCGGCGAGCGCCTTCGCCAGCCTCAATGCCCTGGCACCGGGCCGGATCATCTGCGGGGTCGGCACCGGGAACACCGCTCGGCGCACTCTGGGCATGCAGCCGACCACGGCGGCTGCGCTGGAGAACTTCACCGCGGCACTGCAGGATCTGTGCGCCGGGCGCTCGACCGAGTACCGCGAAGGAGACCGGGTCCGCGACATCCGGTTCCTGCACTCCGGGGCGCACGTGAACACCACCGATCCGATCGAGTTCGTCGTGGCCGCGCTGCACGGCCCCAAAGCCGCCGCCGTCGCCGGCCGCCGCGGCGCCGGCCTCATCTCCTTCGGTCTGCTCGACCCCACCGCCTGGCACGCGCTGCACGAGGTCCGCCGTCAAGCCGCCCCCGGCACACTCCGCGACTCCGACTCCTCCGCGGACTCCTACGTGGTCACCGCGCTCCACGTGCTGCGCGGCAACGAGGACTCCGACAGCGACGCGGCCCGGGACGCGACAGGCCACCTCGTCCTGTCGTTGCTGGACTTCGCCGCCGACACACCCGCCTTCGCCGGGCAACTCGGCCCCGACCAGCGCGAGGCGGTGCGACGACTTCTCGACCGGCGCGGCACCACCGCCACCGCGCCGGACCGGTACACCAAGCTCTACCCCAACTACCTCGGACGCATCGCACCGCAGGACCGGGACCTGGTCCTGCCCTCGCTGATGAACAGCGTGGCCCTCGTCGGCACCCGCGACGACCTCCGCACCCGCATCAGCGCCCTGGAACAGGCAGACGTCGACGAGCTCCTCATCCAACCGGTGATCGACCCGCCCACCGAGATGGCCCGGCTCGCCGAACTCCTCACCTGACGGACGAGCTGCCGTGGATGTCCTCCGTGCAGCCGCAGGCAGACCTCCGCACGACCGCCCTATGCCGCAGGCTTCTGCAGCCAGTCCGCCTCGGTGGTCCAGAACATCTGACGCGCGCCGAGGTAGTCGCGAGCGAAGCCGGTGAACCGCTCGCGGGTGTACGGCTTGCCGGTCTGGGGGTCCTTGGCGTTGATGTCGGGTTCCTGGACGGCCATCGCGACGAGCGGAAGGGCGTCCTTGTACTCGTGGAGGAACTTGTAGGAGTTCTCCATCTGGTACGGCCGGTCCGGCAGAGTGTCCGGTCCGCCGATGCCGATCTTCTTCTCCCTGGCGAGGTCGAACATTTCCTTCATGCGCTTGTGGTCGTCGTCGTCCGGCAGGAAGTTGATGTACTGAATGAACTGCGTCTTGGTGAACACCTTCTTGCCGAAACGCATGTTGTCGATCTCGGCGTCGATGTAGGACTTCGAGGTGTACTTGGTCTGATCCGTCTTGGTGTCCACCTCGACCGCGGTCTCCGGAAGGTTCACCCCGGCGAGCTTGCCGTCGAACTTCTCCGCCATCGCCTTCAGCATGGCCTGGAAGTCCGCCCGCACGCCCTTGTTCCACTGCGCGACCATGGCCCCGTGGGTGGTGGGGTTGTCGGGGTTCTCATCGATCGTCGGCGCGACCCCGCCCTCGTCCTTCACATACTGGGGAAGGTTGGCATCCTTCATGGATACGTCGAAGAACCGGTCCTGAACCTGGACGAACAGCTTCTTGTGGCGTTCCTGGAGATACTTCAGGGCATTGTCCAGCCGCGACCACTTGTACTCCCCCTTCTTCCCCTCAAGGGCCTTCCAGGGCACCACCATCTGCACGCCGCCGATGTCCTTGCGGTCAATCATGGCCTTGACCTTCGGATTCTCGCCGGACGTGGCATCCTCGAAGTCGCCGAGCGACATGTACAGATTGTCCGTCACCTTGCCCTGGGACACGGAGGCGGCGGCCTTCGCGGGGGCGGGAGCCGCGGCGGCGGCCCCGGCACCGGCCGTCAGGGCTACGGCCGTGAGGACAACAGATCCGACTGCACCACGTTGCGTCATCATGAACGGGACACTAAGGGTTGTCCCGTAACTGCTGGTCACGGGTGAGATGATCTTGATGTGGCTGG
>NZ_JBKIWN010000027.1:0-69195 GCF_058146165.1 Streptomyces sp. AM25
TGAAAGAAAGCCCTGACGGGGAACTCCGGTTCCCTGTCAGGGCTTTCTTGCGTTTGCGCGTCCTTGCCCTCATGCCAGCCTTTCCAGTTCCTCCCGCCGTACCCTCCCCAGCAGTGGCATTCCCCGCACCCATCTCTCGACCTCTCCCACCGCGAACGCCCCGAGCCGCCGTACCTCGCTGCCCTGGGCGCCGGCGATGTGCGGAGTGAGCAGGACGTTCGGCAGAGCGATCAGCGGGTGCCCACGTTCCAGCGGTTCCGGATCGGTCACGTCGAGGATGGCGTCCAGGCGCCCCGAAGCGCATTCGTGCGTCAGTGCTTCCGTGTCGATCAGCGAGCCCCGCGCCGTATTGATGACCGTGCCGCCGTCGGGAATGAGGGCGAGCCGCTCGGCGTCCAACAGCCACCGGGTTTCGGGGAGTTCGGGGGCGTGCAGCGTGACGATCGTGCTCGCCCGGCACAGCGTGTTCAGGTCGACGAGTTCCACGCCCAGCAGTGCGCCCTCCGTCGCGGAGACGTATGGGTCGTACAGCAGGACCTGACAGCCGGCCTCCGACCTGTTGAGCCGGTCGATCACCCGACGGCCGATGCGGGAGGCGCCCACGACCCCGATGGATCTCCCGTCCAGACCCTGGCGGTCCCGCAACGCGGGCCATTCGTCTCCGTACGCCGCTGCCGTGCTCAGGGCCTTCTTTCCTGCCAGCAGAATGGCGGCCATGGTGTAGTCGGCGACGGGGCCGGCGTTGGCGTCCGCTGCGGAGGAGACCGCGATGCCGCGTTCCCATACGGCTTCCGTCACCAGTGACTTCACCGAACCCGCTGCGTGCACGACGGCTTTCAGCCGAGGTGCGGCGGCGAGGAGTTCGTCCGTCAGGGCGGGGCATCCCCATCCCGTGATCAGGATGTCGGCCGGTCCCAGGGCGGACTCCAGCCCCGGCTGCAACTCCAGCGACTTCGCCACCACATCGGGCCCCGGTTCCGCCACCTCCGCGAGGCGGGCCCGGAGTTCGGTGTCCAGGACGGCGGCGGCCAGCTCCGCATCTCTCATGACCACCACAACGGTCGGCCGCGTCGGGCGCTCGCTGTTCACGGGCACCCGTATGCCCTGTGCTCCGAGAGGGAAAACACATTGCCCGTGGCTTCACCCGGGAGCGACGATTTTGCGATGGACCACACCATCAGATCCGTACGGGCCGACGAATGGCGGCAGGCCAGGGAGTTGAGGCTGGAGGCGCTCCAGGACCCGGCGGCACCCATCGCCTTTCTCGACACCTATGCCCAGGCGGTGGCCCGGCCCGACAGCCACTGGCAGGAGCGGACAGCGGACAATGCCACGGGGACGGCCGGCATTGCGTTCGTCGCCGAAGGGCCTGACGGCGCATGGGCGGGCAGCGTGACCGTTCTCGTCGAACTTCCCGGTGCCGAGGGCCTCTTCGGTGAGGCGGCTGCTGCACCGCAGACCCACATCGTCGGCGTCTACGTCCGTCCCGAGCACCGCGCCTCCGGGGTCTCCCGCGCTCTGTTCGAGGCGGCCCTCGAGTGGTCCTGGGCGCTCACCGAGCCGCGCGTGGAGCGTGTACGCCTCTTCGTGCACGAGCAGAACGACCGCGCCCGCGCGTTCTACCGGAAGACGGGCTTCGAGCCGACCGGCCTCACTGTCCCCCTGCACGACGACCCCTCGCAGAAGGAATACGAGCTGGCGGTCGTCCGCCCGCGCACGGCTGGTTGATGCTTTTTCCGTGAAGCAGTTCTCCGTAAGACAGTTCTCCGTGAGGCGGATAAGGCTCGGCAGCCACTGGGCCGTTGATGCGCTGGTCGCCGTCGTCGTCCAGGCGGCGATCACGATCCCGTTCGTCGTGCCGCGCGCGGCGGACGTGCCGCCCGCCACCTGGGCCACGTACGCCGTGACGACACTTCAGGTGCTGCCGCTGCTCTGGCGCACGCGGGCTCCCCTGAGCTCGCTGGTGGCGGTCGTCGCCATGGGGTTCGTGTACCTGACGATGCACGGGCCCGGTCAGCCGTTGCCGTACCCCGCTCTCGTGGGGGTGTTCACGGTCGCCGCCCGCGGCGGTGTGTGGCAGCGGCGGGTGACGCTGGCGCTCGCCGTGCCGGTCACCGCGGTCGCCGCGGCCGTGCGTGTCGACTCGGCCCGTGAATACCTCTTCGCCTTCTTCCTCTTCGGCATGGTGTACGCCCTGGGCGTGCTGACCCGTACCCGGCAGGCGTACACCGAGGAGGTGGAGGCGCGTGCTGCCGAGCTGGAGCGGGCGCGGGTGGTGGAGGCCGAGCGCGCGGCGGAGCGGGAACGGGCGCGTATCGCGCGGGAGATGCACGACGTCCTGTCGCACGCCGTGAGCCTGATGATGGTGCAGGCGGAGGCCGGACCGCTGGTCGTGCGGTCCGATCCTGCGCGTGCCGAGGCGGCGTTCGACGCCATAGCGGGGGCCGGCCGTGAAGCGATGGTGCAGCTGCGGCGGATGCTGGGGGTCCTCCAGGATTCCCCCGGCGCCGTGGACACGCCTGGTGCCGCGTCACGCAGCCCCCAGCCGACGCTGGAGGGGCTGGAGGACCTGGTGCGCGAGGTGCGGCGCACCGGGCTGGCGGTGAGCCTCGATGTCGAGGGCACGGCCCAACCCCTTGCGTCCGATGCCCAGGTGACGGTCTACCGCGTCGTCCAGGAGGCGCTGACCAACGTTCTCAAGCATGCCGACGATGCCCGTGACGTGTCCGTCCGGCTCGTCTGGGAGGCGGCAGCGGCGGCGGAGGGCCGGTGGCTCGTCGTCACCGTGGAGAACGACGGGACAGGCGTGCCTGCCGTGCTGTCGGGCACCGGGAGCAGCCGGGGACTGGTCGGCATCCGGGAGCGGGCCGTGGCCCACGGCGGCACCGCGGAGTTCGGGCCCGGCCCCGGCGGGCGGGGTTTCCGCGTTGCCGTGGAACTGCCGGTCGTGGTCTCCTCGCCCGGGGAGGTGGGAGGGTGACGATCCGTGTGGTGGTGGCCGACGACCAGGAACTGGTGCGCAGCGGCTTCGCGATGATGCTGGGGGTGCAGCCCGACATCGAGGTGGTCGCGGAGGCGTCGGACGGCCTGGAGGCGGTCGAGGCGGTACGGAGACACGCGCCCGACGTCGTGCTGCTCGACATCCGGATGCCCCGCATGGACGGCATCGCGGCGGCCCGCACGGTGTGCGCGGAGTCGGACTGCAAGGCCGTCATGCTCACCACCTTCGACCAGGACGACTACGTCTACGAGGCCCTGCACGCCGGGGCCAGCGGCTTCCTGCTCAAGGACGTGCGCCGGGACGACCTGGTGCACGCGGTGCGGGTGGTGGCCGCGGGGGATTCGCTGCTGGCGCCGTCCGTGGCGCGCCGGCTGGTCGCCGACTTCATCAGCCGGAGGCCTGCGCGGCGGGAGTCCGGGGCGTCCGCCCGCCTGGGCAGGCTGACCGCGCGCGAGCGGGAGACGCTGGTCCTGCTGGGCCGGGGCAGGTCCAACGCGGAGATCGCGGGCGAACTGGTGGTCAGCGAGCACACGGTGAAGACGCACGTGAGCAACGTGCTGTCGAAGATGGGGCTGCGGGACCGGATCCAGGCGGTCATCTGCGCGTACGAGACCGGGCTGATCGCCCCGGGAGGGTGAGCCGGCCGGGAGACCGGGTCCCTCGCGCGGGGGAGTTGCGCGGGAGGCAAGACCCCTCGCGTCGGCGATTCGCCGAGGCGGCGGTTTCACGAGGATGGAATCCGTCAGCAGATGCCGACGATCCAGATGATCCGGACGATCCCTCGGGGGAACCGCCATGCGCCGTAAGAAGATTGCCCTTGCAGCCGCCATCGCCGCTGCCGCCGTGAGCATGGGCGTGGTCGGCCCTGCCGCTGCCGCCCAGCCCGACGACGCCGCTCTGCGCCAGGCCATGGCGGGTCTGCCGAGCGCGGACGCGACGGCGGCCCAGGTGCGGGTGGGCGGCACGGACAGGCACTGGGCGGGCGTGTCCGGTCAGTCCGACATCCGCACGCACCGGGCGGTGCACGGGGACGAGCGCTTCCGTGCGGGCAGCGTCACCAAGGTGTTCACGGCGGCGGTGGCGCTCCAGCTGGTGCACGAGCACAAGCTGGACCTGAAGGGGACCGTGCAGCAGTACCTGCCGGGCCTGCTGCCGGCCGGCTTTCCGGAGGTGCGGGTCGAGCAGCTGCTCAACTACACGAGCGGGTTGCCCAGCGGTGACACCGGCGGGCGCTTCACCACGTGGGACCACCGCAAGCTCGTCCAGGCCGGCTTCGGCCAGGGCATGGAGTTCCAGCCGGGCACCCGGCAGCACTACAGCAACATCGGGTACAACGTGCTCGGCCTGCTGATAGAGAAGGTCACCGGGTGCAGCTACGAGCAGGAGCTGCGCGACCGTGTGCTCAAGCCGCTCCACCTGAAGGACACCTACAGCCCGGGCAACGCGATCGGGATACGCGGGCCGCACACGCACGGCTACCAGGCGGTGATGGACAAGGACGGCACCACGCACCTGGAGGACGTCACCGCGTGGGACCAGTCCGGCACCTGGGCCTCCGGCGACCTCATCTCCACGACGGCCGACCTCGAGCGGTTCATGACCGCCCTGTTCAAGGGCCGGGTCGTGCCGCAGCCGGAGCTGGAGCTGATGTTCACGGTTCCGGACGTTCCGATGTACGGCGGTGGCAAGGCCGCGTACACGAGCGGACTGACCCGGATCAAGGTCGGGGACAAGGTGATCTACGGCAAGACCGGTGCCCGCTACGGCTATCAGGACGGGATAGGCGCCACGCGCGATCTCTCGCGGACCCTCGTGTACTCGGTGAACGCGACGGACGCCAAGGGCGAGGAGGGAAACGCGGTCGTCGGCAGGATCATCAAGACCGGCTTCGGGGACCGGTGAAGCGGACTGCCGAAGCGGATCGGTGCAACGGACTGGCCAAGCGGACCGGCGAGGAGGATCGGTGCAACGGACCGGTGCGACGACCGGTGAAGCGACGGGCCCGGATGCGTTCCCCCGTTGCGCATCCGGGCCCGTCGTTTTCCCCCGTGATTCGTTTGTCACTCTCTCCTGCGGGCCCGGAGTTCGGTAGTGGCATTTCTAGGGGCAAGATGTGATCCGTGATGATCGGCGATCTCATCAGGGACCTGCGCAAGGCGCAGGGGTGGAGCCAGGGCAGACTGGCCGCGGAGGTCAACCGCACCTCCGGAGCGAACCTGACGCGCGAGTACGTCAGCGGGTGGGAGCGCGGCAAGGTCCGGCCCGGGCCCTTCTATCTGCGGCACCTGGCCGTGGCTCTGGGCGTTCCGCTGAGCGTCCTGGAAGGGACGGGGCCCGGGCCGGGCCCCGCCGGGGTGCCGGACGCCCTCGTGGCCAAGGTCGCGCCCGCGGTGGCCGACGACCTGCTGAGCAGGGGGTTCGCCGTACGACTGCGGGGCGGGCCCGCGCTGGAGGAGTGGGAGGCCCGGCTGACCCGGCACGGCGTCGACTACCTGGTCCTGGGTGCGGCCGAGATGCAGCGCCGGCTCGCCGACGACCTGGTCGTCGTCCAGCAGCAGCTCGACGAGCCCCGGATGTGGGCCGTGGCCGCCCTGCTGATGACCATGTACGCCACGACCTTCTCGCAGGCCGAGGAGGCCAGGGCCGCGTCCTGGTACCGGTCGGCCGCCGAGGCGGCGGACCGCTCGGGGGACCGTGCGATCCGCGTCTGGGTGCGCGGCCGGGCCGTGCTGTCCCTGGGGTACTGGGGCACATCCCTCGGCCTCGCCGACATGTTCGCCGACCAGGCTCTGGCCCTCGACGGGCAGCCGTCGCCGGGGCTCGTGGCGGCCAACCTGAGCAAGGCCTGCTCGGCTGCCATCCGCGGGGACCGGACGGAGGCCCTGCGGCTCGCCGACGACGCGCGCAGGACCTTCGACGCCACCGAGGCCTCCGGGAGCCCGAGACCGTTCTCCATATCCGGGAAGGTGAGCGACTTCGACATCCCCGCCTGGCGCGTGAACGGCTTCCTGTCCCTGCTGTCGACCCGGCTGGGGGACGAGAAGCGGGCCGACATCGCCTACGACGAGACGCAACGCGAACTGCCCCCGCAACTCCTGCGGTTCGCCACGCACATGGAGCTGCACCGGGGCCTCGTGCTGGCGCGGTCCGGAGACGTGGCCGGCGGCCTCGCCTACGCCCAGGCCGCCCTCGACGCCCTGCCTCCCGGCAACTCCACCGACCTGCTGCAGCTGCTCATAGCCGAGATCAGGTCGCAGTCGCCCGACCGCACGCCGGACGAGTGGGCCGCGGGAGCCGCGTGAGCGAATGCCGTCCGGCTACGTCCGTGCGCCGAAGGTAGCGGCGCGGGGCCACCGGGCCCGGCCCTGCTCCTGCGAGCGCATCAGGGCCAGCGCCGGAAGCCCCAACTGCTCACCGTGCTCCAGGAGTTCCGGCAGGGACGGCAGTGGCGCCACGGCCGCCACATCGTCCAGCACCAGGGTGAGTGGTGGGTCGAGCCGACCGGAGGATGACCGTTCGGCCATGCCCCGGCCGCGCTCGACCACGCTTGCGGCGAGTGCGGTCAGCAACGGCATCGCACCCGGGCGGGTGCGGGGATCCTCAATCGCCTCACCCACCACGTAGAGAGTTCCCCCTTCGGCGATGAATGATTCCAGCGCCAGCAAATCCGTACGATGAGGATTGCACGCGTCGCGGATGTGGATGGAGTCGAGCGCGCCCAGCGCGCGTGCCGTCAACTCCTGGGCCATGTCACGCCGTTCCGGGTGGGCCGTGAGGGCGGACTCCAGCTCGCCCGCCGCGCCGCCCACCGCCTTGGGGTTGGTGCGCAGGATGCGTACGGGCTCGTGCGACGCCGAACCCTGGGCCCAGCGGTGCAGTTGGCGGAAGGGTCGGCCGTCCACGGCGGCCGCGTGGAGCCAACAGCGCAGCAGCGTCTCGGCGGTGTCGGCGGTGGCCGAGTCGAGGGCGCTCGGGGGGCGTACGGGTGCGAGGAGCGCGGCTGCGCGGGCGCCGGCGGTGGCGCGGGACTCGCAGCCCGCGGTGGGGCTCCAGCGCAGGCGGTCGGGGGTGTCGAGGAGGTGGCTGGGGTCGAAGACGTGCACCGGGCCCAGCTTGGCGCGCGATCCCCGGGTGTCCGCCCAGAGTTGGGGGTCGCTGGTGGTGACGAGGACGGGCCCGGCGGCCTCCAGGACCGCGCGGGCCGCGGCCGGGCGGCGTGCGGCGCCGTTGGCGTAGACGAGGCGAGCGGGCGCGGCGGCCGGTGCGGCGGCCTCCACGGCCGGTACCGGCACGGTGACGGGGACAGGGGCGGGGGCTGGCTGCGGTATCGGGGGTTCCGCGGCCACGGGAGCCGCAACGGCCGCTGCGGCAACGGCCGGAGTCTGCGTCGGCAACGTCCCTGTCACCGTCATCGTGCCGGTACCCGCCGCGGGCTCCCTCTCCCGTGCCCGGGCCCGCGCCCGTTCCCGGACCGCCCGCCACCGGGCCAGCGTGCCGATGACGAACACCATCAGCACGATGGCCACCAGCAGTTCGCCGACGAGGATGCCCCAGAAGAGCCCGTACCCCGACAGTTCGCCCCGAGTGGTCTCCGGCCAGGCCGCGGGCAGGTCGCGGGGTTGGGTCATCAGGTGCCGCATCGCCTGCGGGGTGTGCAGGACGGTCACCCCGTGCGGCCAGCTGCCGTGGACGGCGAGGGCCGCGAAGCCCGTCGCCGTCCAGACCAGGAGCGTCAGCCCCAGCAGGAACGCGATGACGCTGACCAACACCCCGTCGGGAATGCCCCGTTCCGGCCGGGACGTCCCCGGCTCGCCGCCCCCCGGCACCATCTCACGCCACCGTCGATTCGGACGATCCGTACGGCTCGTCGGCGTACGGCGTGCCTATCGCCGCCTGCGCCCGTTCCGCGGCCTCGGCCTCGGCGGCGAGTTCGCGGGCGGTGCCCTCCTCCGTCATGGCGCGGTCGGTGTAGACCAGCGGGCGTTCGGCGTCGGTGACGAGGTGCTTGACGACCTGCACGTTGCCGTTGACGTCCCACACGGCGATACCCGGCGTCAGGGTCGGAATGATCTCCACCGCCCAGCGCGGCAGGCCCAGCACCCGGCCGGTGGCCCGGGCCTCGTCCGCCTTCTGCGCGTAGATGGTGCGGGTGGACGCCATCTTGAGGATGGCCGCCGCCTCCTTCGCGGCAGCGCCGTCGACCACGTCCGACAGGTGGTGCACGACCGCCACGAACGACAGGCCGAGCCGCCGCCCGAACTTCAGCAGCCGCTGGAACAGCTGGGCCACGAACGGCGAGTTGATGATGTGCCAGGCCTCTTCGACCAGGAAAATGCGCTTCCTGCGGTCCGGCCGGATCCAGGTGTGCTCCAGCCAGACGCCGACGATCGCCATCAGGATCGGCATGGCGATGGAGTTGCGGTCGATGCGGGAGAGGTCGAAGACGATCAGTGGTGCGTCGAGGTCGATGCCGACGGTCGTCGGCCCGTCGAACATGCCGCGCAGGTCTCCGTCGATCAGGCGGTCCAGCACCAGGGCGACGTCCAGGCCCCAGGCGCGGACGTCGTCTATGTCGACGTTCATCGACTCCGCCGACTCGGCCTCGGGATGCCGGAGTTGCTCCACGATGTCCGTGAGCACCGGCTGCCGGCCGGTGCCGCCCTCGCGCCCCTCGGCCGGGTTTCCCTCGGCAGGGTTGCCTTCGCCCGAGCCGAATTGATCGAGCACGGCCGCGTGCGCGACCTTGAGCGCGAAGCCGGCCCGTTCGTCCAGGCCGCGGCCCGTCGCGACCTCGATGATCGTGCGCAGCAGGGCCAGCTGCCCGGTCGTGGTGATCGCCGGGTCGAGCGGGTTGAGCACGGTGCCGCCCTCGCGGGCGGACATCGGGTCCAGCCGGATGGGGGTTATGCCCAGTTGCTGGGCGATGAGGTTCCACTCGCCGACGCCGTCCTCGCCCTGTGCGTCCAGGACGACGACCTGCCGGTCGCGGAACCGCAGCTGCCGCAGGACGTACGTCTTCTCCAGGGCCGACTTGCCGTTGCCGGACTCGCCCAGGACGAGCCAGTGGGGTGCGGGCAGTTGCTGCCCGTAGAGCTGGAACGGGTCGTAGATATAGCCCTTGCCGGAGTACACCTCGCGCCCGATGATCACTCCCGAGTCGCCGAGGCCGGGGGCCGCGGTGGGGAGGTAGACGGCCTGTGCCTGGCCGGTGGAGGTCCGCACCGGCAGCCGGGTGGTCTCCACCTTGCCGAAGAGCAGGCTGGTGAAGGCCTCGGTGACGGCGGCGAGCGGATCGAGCACGGGAAACCCCTCACATCCCTCTATCGTCGGATGCCGGTCGCGAACGGCAGCGTGTTGACGAAGGCGCGGTGGTGCTCGCGGTCGCACCACTCGAGCTTGAGGTAGCTCTTGCCCGCCGAGGCTCTTATGGTCCGCTTGTCGCGCGCGAGCGCCTCCGGCGACCGGGACGAGACGGTGATGTACCCGACGAGGTTGACGCCGGCCGCTCCGCTGGCGAGGTCCTCGCCGCGCTGGTCGACGCGCGAGTGGTGGGCGACGTCGCGCGGGTCGACGACGCGGTTCATCTTGGCGGCGCGCGAGGCGTCGGCGTCGTCGTTCGTCTTCTCGGTCAGCATCCGCTCGATGGCCACCTCGGTCGGCTCCAGGTCCATGCACACGGCGACCGTGCGGATGACATCCGGCGTGTGAACGAGCAGCGGGGCCAGGAAGTTGACGCCCACCGGCGTCATCGGCCACTCCTTCACCCAGGCGGTCGAGTGGCACCAGGGCGCCCGGGTGGCCGACTCGCGCGTCTTCGCCTGCAGATAGGTGGGCTCCATCGCGTCCAGCTCGGCCGGCCAGGCGTTGCGTTGTGTCATCGCCTGGATGTGGTCGATCGGGTGGTCCGGGTCGTACATCGAGTGCACGAGCGAGGCCAGCCGGCTCTGGCCGAGCGGCTGCCGGACCCGGATGTCGGCCTCGGCGAGCCGGGCGCAGATGTCCGTCAGCTCGCGTGCCATGACGACGGCGAGCGCACCGTCGCGGTCCAGCCTGCGCCTGCCGCCCTCGTGCTTGGAGGCGCGGGCGATGGCCTGGGCCTCGGCGGCGAGCTCCCGGCTGTAGTGCATGCACGCGACCAGGTACGCGCGGTGCTGCTCGGACGACGTCGACACCATCGACTGCAGCTGGTCGTACGAATCCTTCAGCCAGGCCGGCGAGGTGTCGTCGCCGCGCCGCTCGACGTCCTTGGCGTGCGCGTCCGGGTCGGCGGGCAGCGTACGGGCGAGCATCTGGATGCGGGTGACGTAGCCGTCGCCGTTGGCGACGTGCTTGAGCAGCGTGCCGAAGCGCTCGACGAGCGCCTCCTGGTCCTCCGAGTCGCGCAGGCCCACGCCCGGGCCCTCGATCTCGATGGCGGCCGTCACGGTGCGCCGGTCCGCGTGCAGCAGGACGGCGATCTCGTCCGGACCGAAGGGCGCGGCCAGCCAGTTGATCCGCCCGATGCCCGGCGGCGGGCCGACCTCGACCTCCCGCCCGTCCAGCCGCGTACCCGCCTCGGCGGTGGCGGAACGGTACGTCGTTCCGCGGCGCACGGTGCGCTTGTACGAGCGGTTGATTTCGAACCACTTGTAGAACGTACGGCCCTTGTACGGCACGTAGACGGCGGCGAGGGCGAGCGCGGGGAAGCCGCTGAGCGTGACGATCCGCAGCGGGAGGATCGGCACCAGCAGCCCGCACATCATGCCGAGGAACGCCCCCGCGATGATCAGTGCGATCTCGCCGGTCTCCCGGTTCTTGCCGACCACCGCGTTGGGGCGGGCGCGGCCGATCAGATACGTACGGCGGGCCGCGATCGGCTGGGACTGCGCCGGGACCGTCAACTCCGCTCACCTCCGGAAGACTTGCCGTTGCTGCGGTTCTGCGCGCGGGGCGCGGGGACTGCGGAGGGGGCGTTGCCGCCGCCACTGCCGTTGCCGCCGGGGGCGGCTCCGGGGCGGGCACCGTGCGTGGACACGCCGCCCGAGACGGGGTTGGCGGGGCGCGGCTGCTGGGGGGCGGAGCCGTTGCCGCCCCCGTCGCCGCGGGCGCTGTGGGTGGTGATGCCCTGCTTGACGAGGGCGGCGGGCGAGGAGATCACGGCGGCGGCCTGGCGGGACGCCGCGTCCTTGCTCGCGTTGCGGCTGCTGACGATCTCGTC
Organism: Streptomyces sp. AM25; assembly: GCF_058146165.1. Taxonomy (NCBI): domain Bacteria; kingdom Bacillati; phylum Actinomycetota; class Actinomycetes; order Kitasatosporales; family Streptomycetaceae; genus Streptomyces; species Streptomyces sp. AM25. The sequence continues at coordinate 11,199 of NZ_JBKIWN010000027.1, forward strand.
GCCGAAGCCCGGGACGAAGCGGTAGATCATCGCGCTCGCGAAGATGGCCAGCACGATGATCGCGAGGCCGGACACCACGGCGGAGAAGGAGTTGGGCCCCTTGCCGGACGACAGCGCCCCGGCCAGGCCCAGCACGACCACGATGATCGGCTTCACCAGGATCACCGCGATCATGATGCCCGCCCAGCGGCGGACATGCCCCCACATGTTCTTGTCGACGAGCCCCGCGTACACCGCGGTTCCCAGCAGCGCGCCCACGTAGAGCAGCGCGGCCCGGATCACCAGCTCCAGCCACAGCACGCCTGCGGCGAGCACGGAGACGAGCGAGACCACGATCAGCATGATCGGGCCGCCGCCGATGCTGTTGCCCTTCTGCAGGGCGTCGGCGAAACCGCCGAAGAACGCGTCGTTGTTGGACGACGAGCCCGTGGCGATCACGTCCGTGACGGCGTCGGTGGCGTTGACGACGGTGTAGAGGATGAGCGGCGTGAACGCGGAAGCCAGCACGGTGAGCCAGAGGAACCCGACGGCCTCGGTCACCGCCTCGGTGAACGGCACGCCGCGCACCGCCCGCTTGGCGACGGCCAGCAGCCACAGGACGAGGGTCAGAACGGTGGAGGCGGCGAAGACGACGGCGTACTGGCGGAGGAAGGGCGTGTTGGTGAAGTCGACGTTGCCGGTGGCGTGGACGGCCTCGGACAGCTTCTTGATGATCCAGGCGGCGGCGTCGGCACACCCTTTGGCGAGGGAGGAGAGGGGGTCGAGGGTGGATTGGGGGTCGTTGGGGGACGGCGCCGTGCCCGTGTTGCCTTTGCCCCTGCAATAGTCCTTGGCCTGGCCCACGATGAGGTCGCACGGGTCGCTGCCGCTCTGGGAGGGGCTGGGCGTCGGCGTGGCCGCGGGGGAGCCCGAGGGGAGAGTGGAAGGCGTAGTGACGGGCGTCGGGCCCGGGGCGGCGGACGCCCGGGTGGCCCAGGACATGAGCGTCACCTGGACGGCGACCACTGCAGCGGTTGCCGAGAACGCGCGTGTACGGCGGCTACCTGGCATATGTGAACCCTCCGTAACCACTGACCGCGTTGGCGATCTCGTCGGCTCCCGCTGCGCGGTCGTCTCCGCTCACGGGCGCTGGTCCCTGCTTCTGGCTGGACGACGCGACCTTCCAGTCGTTGTCCACCCAGCGGAGCTTTTCGGTGAGGGTGAACCAGGTCTGCGCCACAGGCTTCGTCGACCCTTGGCCCGCGAGGCCCACGAGGCCGGTGCACCAGACCTCGACGGTGGCGCTGTCGTCGCCGTACTCGGCGGCCTTCGACCCCACCGGGACGGTGCGCGAGACAAAGGTCAGGCCCTTGGGAGTCGTACCGTCGGGCTGGAGGCCGACGTTCCTGAGGAAGTCCGGCGAATAGGCCTTGTCGAGGTCGCCCTGAAGGGCGGGCCCGGCATCGGGTGTGTGAACGGCAGTGACGATCGCATGCCGCGTATCCGCCCGGAACATCCCATCACTGCCCAGCACCACCGCAAAGTTCGCGGCAGCGGACTGCACCCCCTGCTCCGAACGTGCGAACCCCGAAGGAATTCCCGAAGCCCCCTTCCCCTCCACGGGCTTGGTGCCCGTGGGCGCCGTCGCCCGGCTGCTCGCCCCCTTGTCGGTGCCGGAAGCGGAACCTCCGTTCCCCGAACTGCCGTCGCCCCCGCCCCGGTTCGCGAAGGCGATGGCCGCGATGAGCAGCACCACCACCCCGACGACCGTCACCAGGTTCCGCCCGGAAGGGAGCCCGCGCCGCGGCTGCGCATGCGGGGCGAACTCGCCCTCGGGGAGGCGCGTGCGGGTCATGTGGCGGTCGTCGTCGTATCCGTCGTCGCCGAGACTCATCGCTCGCCTGCTCCCTCGTACGTCGTGGCTGGCTTGCCGCCCCCGTAAGACGGTAGCGGGGTCAGCGGATTCCGGGGGGAGCACGTGGGGGTGTGAGGGGGCATCAGGAGGCAGCCTCGGTGGCGGGGGGAATCAGGGACGGGAGGGCCTGCGCGGGCGGATGCGCGGGGGGATGGGAGCGAGGCGCGTCGAAAACGCGGTCGGGCGTCAGACCGCCATGCCGTAGACGATGGTGAACAAGGTGCCGAGCGAGCCGATGATGAACACACCGGTCAGGCCGGCGACGATCAATCCCTTGCCCTGCTCGGCGCTGAAGGTGTCCCGCAGGGCCGTGGCACCGATGCGCTGTTTCGCCGCGCCCCAGATGGCGATGGCCAGGCAGAGCAGGATGGCCACGGCCATGATGACCTCGATCATGACGCGGGCCTCGTTGCCCAGTGTGCCGAAAGGCCCCCAGTTGGGGGCGATTCCGCCAATAATGGTGTTGATGTCGCCCTTACCGGCCGCCAAAAACATTTGTAACTCACCGCCCCTTATGGGTAGTTGTGCCCGCCCTGCTCAGGGCAAAGGTCGGGACCTATCTTCGCTGAAACCCCGTCATCGCATGTCGATTTGGCGGCAATTTTTGCCTCAACCCTTATGCGGCGTATTGCCGCTGCACTGACCTGCGGTGACTCTGTGTATCACGGGTGTGAACGCGGAGCAATTTCCGCCGGAGGGCGGGTTCGGGCGACAGGGTGTTCGGTCGGTACCCTGCTGCCTCAGCGCATCGCGGGGTCGTCGAGTTCAAGGTGGTACGGGTGCTGGTTGCCGGTCGGTACCGATTGGGGGAGCCCCTCGGCCGCGGCGGAATGGGCGAAGTCCGGCGCGGGACGGACGAAGTGCTGGGGCGTCAGGTGGCCGTGAAACTGCTGTTGCCTGAAGGGAGTGACGAGTCGTCGGCGGCCCGGTTCCGGATGGAGGCGCAGACCGCGGCCCGGCTGAATCACCCCCAGGTCGTCGCGGTCTACGACTTCGGCGAGTGGGACGGCCGCTTCTACCTGGTCATGGAGCTGGTCGACGGCGTGAGCCTGGACCGCGAGGTCGCGGCCCGCGGCCCCCTCGCACCGGAGCGCGTCGCCCGCATCGCGGCCCAGGCGGCCGGCGGACTGGCGGCGGCCCACGGCCAGGGGGTGGTCCACCGCGACATCAAGCCGGCCAACCTGATGCTGACCCCGAACGACACCGTCAAGATCGGTGACTTCGGCATTGCCCGCTTCGTCGACGCGACCTCGGCCGGGCTGACCCGCGCGGGCCAGATCGTCGGTACGAGCACGTACCTCGCCCCCGAACGGGCACTGGGCCGCGTCGCGGGCCCGGAGTCGGACGTCTACGCGCTGGGCTGCGTGTTGTACCAGCTGCTGACCGGCCGCCCGCCGTTCTGGTCGGAGAACCCCACGGCGCTGCTGTACATGCACGTGGACGACGCCCCGGTGCCGCCGAGCCGGCACCGCCCCGGCATTCCGTACCCGCTGGAGCAGTTCGTGCTGCGCATGCTGGCGAAGGAGCCGGGGGAGCGGCCGTCGGCACAGGAGGTGGCGGAGTGGTTCGCGGGCCGGGAGTGGTCCGGGGGACGGCCGGGGGCGGCGCCGGTACGCCCGTTGCCGCCGCAGCAGCCAATGGCTCCGCCGGTGCCGGCGGCTGCGTACGCCCCGCCCCCGCCCCCGGCCCCATCCCCGCCCGCTAGGCCGAAGAAGCGGCGCAAGACGCTGATCGGAGTCATCGCCGGCGTCGTGGCGTTCGTGGTGGCGGCGCTGATAGGCGCCTCGCTCTTCAGCGGCGGGGACAAGGGGGGAACGGGAACAGGAGGAACGGGCTCCGTAGTCCCGCCCGTCCCGAGTGGCCCGACGTCCCCAACCGCCCACACCACCCCCAACACCCCAACTACCCCGAAGCAGAAGCCTCACAATCACCACAAGCCACCGCATTCACTCCCGCCGGGATAATGGTCACTCCTCGACACCCTCGACGAAGTGGTCGAACTCCCCGGCCTTGACGCCCAGGACAAAGGCATCCCATTTGCGCTGCGTGGTGATGACGATGTTTTCGGGGTCGGTGTTGACCCGGATGTAGACGTTGTCGGCGTCGTCGCCTTCCCCGAAGGCGACTTCGAAGTACTCGGGTTCGTCACCCTCGGCCGCTTTGATCCACTTCAGCTTCGGCTCAGCCACGATCCCCCCTCTTGGGATGCCTGTCCGCGCCCACGATAGGACCCTCGCCGCGGAGCCGCTGGAGTGCGTCCTGGACGGTACGGATGAAGCGTCGAGGCCGCCGGAAGACGTCGTCATAGGTGAATCGCAGGATCTCCCGGATCTCCGGGCACCCGGCGAGCTCGTTGAACCGGATGGCGTCGTTCTGGTGAGCGCTGCGACTCCCGTGCCAGGCCAACCCTTCGATCTCGACGCCGAGCCCTTCGGCCCGGAAGAGGAAGTCCAGCCGCCGCACCCGCCCGTTGGGCGTGATGATTTCGGCCTGCGATTCGGGGAACAGCCCCGCCTCATGCATCTCCAGCCGCGCCTTGGACTCGGCGGGTGACCCCGCAGCGGGATCGGTGAGGGCCAGTGCCCGCCGCGCGGCACTGACACCGGTGCGGCGGGGACGCGGGGACGCGAGAGCGTCGGCAAGGTGCTCCCGTCGCAGAAGCCTCCGGGCGAGCACGGAGTCGGCGGCGATGACGGCTTCGTGGAGGGGGAGGGTGAGCATCAGGTCGCAGGTGGTGCGGAGGACCGTGGTGGCACGTACTCCTGCGACGACGGTGATCTCGCGGTCGGCCAGGGGCGCCGGATGCAGAGCGATCCCGGCAACCCGTGTCCGGGGGCCGCGGCGGGGAACGGTGAGCTCGATGCTGCTGGGCCGCACCATGTCGATGTCGTGAAGTGAGGCGGCTGCACTGTGACTGGCAACCCAGTGCGGACATTTGAGCTGCACGGCGCGTAACTGCAACCGCAAGTCCACACGCCGTCCGGGCTGCCCCCATACGCCGAGCAGCAACTTGGTCCAGCCTGCGCGCCGCAGGATGTCGGCGGCTCCGCTGCGCAGCAAGCCGCAGGCGACGGCCTGGGAGGTGAGCAGGATGCCCCCCTGGGATGCGGCAAGGCGGTGCAGTGGACGGTGCTCTTCTTTCACCTTCATGCACTCAGCACAGCGGATTTGGGTGCCAGGCGTGCGCCCCTGTGGATAACTCACGGAGTGAGCTCTTCCGGCAGTCCGCATCACGAGGAGGCGGCCCGTGGATTCGTGATGTGGACTGCCGGAAGCGTCGGCCTAGCGGGATGTACGGGCCAGGGTTCGCAGCCGGGCGACGTGGGCGCGGACGTCGGCGCCGTCGGGCGTCACAGCTGTGCCGTCATCGCCGCGGCAGGTCCGGCAGAGCCCGCCGGGTAGGGCCTCGGGGCGGCCTGGGACGCCGCAGCCGGTGCACTCCATGATGCGGAGGGGGACGGGCGCGGGCTCCGGCTCGGGCGGCATCTTGTCGACGAGCCGCTTGCGGGTGAAGGAACCTGGGCAGTGGACGGTGCCGGGAAGGCCGCTGGTGAGGGCCTGTACGAGCTGCGGCGCGGGCACGCCGCGGGCGAGCCACTCGGCCGCCAGGGGCTCAAGTGCTGTGCATTCGGCGGCGGACAGGGTCATGCGGGGGTCGGTGCGGCCGAGTCCGGCGAGGGCGGTGTAGGCGGCGGTGCGCTCGGGCGGGTGAACGGGCCGTGGTGGTACGGCTGCCGTCTCTACGGGCGAATCGCCGGACAGGAACTGCTGCCACCAGGCGTCGCTGTGCGGGGTGCGGGAGAAGTAGGTGCGCTGGACCCACTGCGTGCGGTCGCCGTCGAGGCGTTCGCGGACGCGGCGCAGGTGGCCGGCTGCGGAGATGGCTTTGAGGGCGGAGGCCACGGCCTGCTGCCCGTAGGCGGCGATCTCTTTGGCGAGGGTCTTGATGTCCATGGCGGCGCCGTCGGGAAGTCGGTCGATGTGGGCGGCGACGGAGGCCTCGCGGGGCGGGAGGTGCGCGAACGCGTTGCCGCTGCGCGGGGCTTCGTCGGGTACGGAGCGCTTTCCGTATCCGGGTCGGGCGATGGGCGGGGCAGGGCTAGGCTGAGCGTCAGCCATGGGATCGTCCTTACCGATCGTGATGGTCAGACCCCCGTTCCGGTGTTGCGAGCACCGGGCGGGGGTTGTTTGTTGCTGCGCACGCTACACGGCGGCGGAGGGCCGAAACGCCATGCACCGGAAATGTCATCCGGACGTGTAAGCGCGGGAGTTGGGAGGGTGGGTGGGTCTTACGTCCCACCATTCCTTGGAGAGAGCGCTCGGGTCCCGGGGCCCGGATCTCGGCCGGCTCAGGGTGCGGCTGTGCGGCCGCTGGAGAGGGGACAACTACGGACCGTCGCCTCGAGCTTCGAGACCCGGGGCCGGCCGCTGGGCCCGTTGAGCCGGAATTCCGCTGGCGGAAGCCGACGACGACATCGAGGTATCTCGTACGTGGGATCAACTGATGGATGTGTCAGCGGGGTTGCGGGTACGGCCGTACGCTCCGGAACGGACCTTGGAGGAACGAGGGGGCTGCCATGGCGCGCCGAGCACGAGAGTTGAAGCCGGACCGGTCGGCCAGGGATCTGTTCGGAGCGGAGCTCCGCAGGCACCGCGAACGGGCAGGCATGAGCCTGGAGCAGCTGGCGAAGGTCATCCGTTACAGCCGCAGCCACCTGTCACGGATCGAGGCGGCGGAGTGCATGCCACCGCCAGGCCTGGCCGAGACGCTGGATGCGGAGTTCGATACCGGGGGGCTCTTTGCGGCGATCTACAAGATCGCCCAACGCGAGGCCCACCCGGACAAGTACCGTCGAATTCTGGAGTTGGAGGCGAAGTCACGGTGCGTGAAGGAATACGCGGGAAGCTTCGTCCCAGGGCTCATGCAGACTGCGGACTACGCCCGCGCTCTCTTCCTCACCGGCGATCCCGCGCGGTCAGAGGACAAGATCGAGGAGATGGTGGCGCTGCGCATGAGCCGTCAGGCGGTGCTGCAGGCTGATCGGCCGCCGGAAGTCTCGTACATCATCGACGAGGCGGTCCTACGGCGGCCTGTCGGAGGCAGCCGCATCTGGCGCGCACAGTTGACGTCCATGGCTGCGATCACGTCCAGCCGAACAGCCCTTGTGCAGGTTCTCCCGTTCAAGCATGGTGAACACCCCTTCATGGGAGGGCATTTGATGTTATTCACCTCGGAGGGTGGTTCGACGGTGGCCTACGAGGAGACCATCACAACGTCCGAATTTCTGGAGGACCCAATCCGAACCGCTCGTCATCGTCGCGCGTACGAAACGCTCAGCGCGTGCGCGCTGTCGCCGAGCAACTCCGCAGCCTTCATCGAGACTGTCATCGAGGAGATCCCGAGATGAGCACCACCCCTATGAAGTGGGTCAAGTCCAGCTTCAGCAACAACGACGGCGGCGTGTGTCTCGAATGGGCCCCCGCCCGGATACCCACCGGCACCGTCCCCATAAGGGACAGCAAGACCGCCCCGCACGGGGCAACCCTCCTCTTCCCGGCCGCCGCATGGCAAACGTTCGCCATCGCCATCAGCACAGGCGCGCTGCACTAATTGCGTCACCTTGGCATGCTTCTCGCATGTGCATCCCGGGCCTCAGCCCACATGGCCGCGTATGCGGGATCGATCGATTTCAGCATCCCACCACCCCGCTCAACCAGAACCAGGGCGACGGAGATGAAGCCGCCGAGCAAGGACCTCAAAGCCCGGTTGTTTGAATCCTGGTAGGCCCTGACGAGGCCATCGACGAAGCCGACAAACGCCGGGAAGTCGATCTCGCACTCGTCCTCGACGATCGGGCCGAGCCCAGAGGCGCGTCCCACCAGCCGGGACAGCACCTCACCTTGCCCAAGGAAGGCCCTGGCGACGGAGTTCGAGGGGTTCCACAGGCCTTCCTCGTCTACCTGAAAATAGCAGCTCATTCTGTCCACCTGACCCCAACCCGGTTTCAAGCCGATAAAAAGAGCGAAGGAGGGTCCCGTTCCGGAATGATGTCTTCCGGTGGAAGCAACCCTCAGTTCTGGGTCGGCGAATTCGGGGTTTCTGCCGCCGGAGGTACCCACTCCTCATGGCAGAGGACGCAGCCGTCCCAGAGCGGGAGCCCGGTGAGCACGCGGTGCCTGACGCAGGAAGCCATGGCGGCCTCGTCCGGTGCGGGAAAGGGGCGGCCGAGTCCGCTGGGAGGGGTGGCCGGGTCGTACGCCTCGGCCATGGCCCGGAACTTCTCCAGGTACTGCGATGCGTAGGGCGGTTCGTAGCCCAGCTCGCCCCACCGGTGTCGGGCCAGCGCGAGGTCGGTGACGCGCAGCACGAACTCCTTGGCCGCTTCCTGCTCTTGAGGGGATGCCCCCCAGTCGATCTCCTCAAGGTCGAACCCGACGTTGCCACGACCCATGAGGTTCTGGTCCTGCAACGCGATGAGGGCGGCGAAGCGGTAGTGCCACGGCTCGTCGGCGAGCTCGGAGACGGCCAGCGTCAAGACATCGACGAAGACGGCAGTGCCGCCATTGGACATGGAGAGACAATGATCGCCGCCGTCGAAGCAGTTGCCCATTGGGAGCGGCACCTTTCTTCAGTCAGCGACGTCTTGGGCCGCGTATCCCAACAGACCGACCCCGTAAAGTCCGGGCACCATGGCCCCCAGGTACCACGACAGATCAGTCATCTCGTCCGCGATGGCCAGGCTTCGGCGGTTGATCCTCGGGGAGAAGGACACTTGCATCCTGTCCCGGAAGAACAGGAGCAATCCCCCGGTGTCCGCCTGGGAGTTGTAGAGGGAGACCCCGACGAGCTGCCCGCTCTTCTGACGCGAATCGAGGTCGGCGAGGATGCGTTCAGCCGATTCGGGCTCTCCCCTCTCCCATTCCAGGTCGCCGTCCTCGTCCTCCATCGCATACGAGACCCCCAGCGGTTCCACGGGCGACCAACCGTCCTGGGAAAGGGCCTGAACAAACGCAGAAGGCGTAACCGGCTCCTGGAATGTGAAGTCGATGTCTGCTGTTCGAGACATGTAGATCTACTCCTTTGGGATGATCTTCCAGCTGTAGCCCTTTTTGTCGAGCCACTTGACGATATTCTCAGGTATTGGATTCTCGGATATCAGGACGAAGTCTTTTCCGCGGCGAGCTGCAATGCTTCTCGCCTCGCCAAGATTGGATTTGAACTTCTCCATCACCTTAGGGTCGCTGTTAGCCCTGTCCCAGTAGGCGCCAGACTTGGCCTCGTACCACGTCGTCGCCTCTTCCTTTCCTCCCGGATAGCTGCCGTCGAATTCTCGCTTCCCTTCACGGAACGAATCGCCGCCTCCGAGCTCTTGCTTCAAGTACACTTCATATTTTTTGCCGCGCTGCTCGGCAAGGACGCCCCTCGATTGCCCGGATGCCCCTTCCTGCGGGTCGGGGTTTTGCCGCCCGGGGCCGTCATGCGCAGGGGTGTCATGGGGGCTGCCATCGCCGCTACCGCCCGATGCTTCATGACCGCCGTGAGTCGGCGACTGCCCGTTGTGGTCTGTCCCGTTTGCCTCTGCGGCCGTCCGGTGCCCAGACTCCGGGTGGTGATCAGGGCCTCCAAGGCCGTTGCCGGCTGTCGAGCGGTCGTTGCTGTGTACACGTGCGCCGCCTGAATCACGACCGGGGTCATGGCTGAAGTGGGCACCCGAATGCCCTGTTTCGCCCCCACCCGCATGCCCGGCAGCGCGGCATACATCGTCGCCGCCCCCGCCCGCGTGGGCGAAAACGCGGTGCTCCCGCCCAGCTGTGAGCTCATCGCCCCCAGGCTCCTTCCGAGCCTGCTGTCCCGGCTGTTCGACCTCGTGTTCCGTGCCGCGGATCGTGCCGTCGTGCTCCAGGTATCGGGTCTCGCCGTCCCAGCTGGGAAGCTTGACGGAACGGTCGGCGGCCGGTGTCGGTACGTGGTGCTCAAGTCTGCCCAGGCTCCGGTTCAATTCGGCGACGACATCCCCGATTTTGGGGAGTGCCACCTTCGCCGCAGCCCCGATGACTTTGCCGCCCGCGTTCGTGACGTGGGTCATCGGGTCGATGACCTCGCCGACCTTGGCGACGCCTCCCAGCACTCGTCCGGCCGTGGACGCCCCCTTCGCGGCTGCGCCCGCACGGGCGAGAGGGACCAGCGACGTCAGGCCGTTGAAGACGAGCGTGCCGCCCGCGCGGGAGGGGTTCGTCCTCCATTCGTCCCAGGCCACGAATCCCTTGTCGTTGGCCTTCATGACCTTCTTGTAGTCCTGGACCGCCTTGGGCAGCCAGGAGTCGGGCATGACGCGGGTGCCCTGGAGCCATATGAACGACGGGCTGGCGCCCACGGCGAGGATGCCCATGCTCTTCCACGCCTCGCGCGCCTTCTCACCGCCCTCCGCGCCGAAGAGCGTGCCGATGCCCTTGGCCATCCCCACGACCGTGTCGACGGCGAAGCCCCGGACCATCTGGCCCACGTCCCAGGCCGGGTACTCGCGTTCGTCTACCGTGCCCCACGGCGTGCTCTTCGCCTTCGCCGCATCGCTCGGCTTGTAGCCGTACATGTCCGGCTGGTGCGAACCGTCGTCCGTCCGGTAACCGGGGCGGCACGACAGGGCGTTGATCTTGTTCGCGCACGTGACCTCGGCGGCCTGGAAGCGGGCTTGGGCCACCGCCACCGCCTGGATCAGTTCCTCGTTGCGATCGAACTTCTTCTGGTCCCTGCGCCAGTGATCGTCGCCCTTGACCGACTCCTGGAAGGCCGACGCCTGTTCGGCCAGGTGCTTCAGCTCCTTCACCACCGGGCGGATCTCCGCCGCGTACTCCGCCAGCGCCGACTTCACCGTCTCCAGCTGCTTCGCGAAGTCGCTCCCCCGCTGCCGCACCGGGAGCGTCGCCGCCAGCAGCTGCTCCCGCTCAGGAGTGTCGAACGCGGGCGAGATGCCCTGGAACGTGGAGTGGATGGCCGCGCCGGCCCCGCGGACGCCGGACGCCGCCTTCGCCAGGGCCGACACGTCCTGCTCCAGTGCGTCGACGTCCCCCGTGAAGTGGGGTATGAACATCGGGTCGATCACCGTCACGACCGCTTCCCCCCGCCCGCGGCCTCGCCCAGGGTGTCCTTCGGGTCACGCCCCTCGACCGCCGCCCGCTCCAGGCGCTCGGCCATCTCCTGGTCGCCGTCCTCGTACGCCCCCACCGCCAGCAGCGCACCCTCCAGCGTCCGCTGCGTGCGCTCCACCATGAACTCGAGATCCGGCGTCACACCGTTCGCCCACGCCACCAGCGCCGGGCCCACCAGGCCGCCGGGCGCCTCGCACGGGCCCGCCAGGCAGCCGGCGTGCGTCGCCGCCGACTGCACATGCTTCGCATACGCATCCGCCGGGCCCTGCAACTGCCCCGCCGCCTTGGCCGTGTTCCCGACCACCGTACGAACCGTCTCCGGCTGGATGTCCCAGCGCGACATGACGACGCCCCACCCCTTCCACGTACCCCCGTGTCATCAGCAGTTACTGAAAGAAAGTATCCAATAGAGCACTGACAGTGCTCATGAGTATCCGTACTCAGACCGGAGGCGAGTGCGTCCGGCCGGACGCACGTATGACAGAGTCCACCGCCGTGGAAGAGCTACGTCCCCAGGACCCCACCAGCATCGGTACGCACACGGTTCTCGCCCGCATCGGGGCGGGCGGCATGGGGCAGGTGTATCTCGGCCGGACGCAGGGCGGGCGGCAAGTGGCCATCAAGGTCATCCGCGAGGACTTCGCCGGGTCGCCCGAGGCCATGGCGCGGTTCCGGCGTGAGGTCGAGACCGTCAAGGCCGTACGGAGCGCGTACACCGCGCAGTTGATCGACTCGTCGCTCGCCGCACCGCCGTACTGGCTCGCGACCGAGTACGTGCCCGGGCCCACGCTCGTCCAGGCCACGGCGGAGCGCGGTGCGCTGCCCGCCGAGACGTGCTTCCGGCTGTTCGCCGCGCTGGCCGAGGCGCTTGCGCAGGTGCACGAGCACGGTGTGCTGCACCGGGATCTCAAGCCGCACAACGTCCTCCTCTCGCCCGTCGGGCCCAAGTTGATCGATTTCGGGATCGCGCGGGGCGCGGAGCAGACGGCGCTGACGCAGGCGGGCTCCGCGCCCGGTACGCCCGGTTACACCGCACCCGAGGTGATCACGCACGATCAGGTCGGCACGGCGTCGGACGTCTTCGCGCTCGGCGCGACCATGGCGTGCGTCGCCACGGGCCGGCCGCCGTACGGGCCGGGGACGCTGGAGTCCGTCACCTACCGTGTGGTGCACGGCGAGGTCGACGTGGCCGGAGTGGAGCCGCGGCTCGCCGAGTTGATACGGGCCTGCACGGCGGCGGAGCCGGGGAAGCGGCCCGCGCCCGCGCAGATCATCGCCCGGTGCGGGGTGACATCGGCGCTGGTGGACGATCCGGTGTACCGGGAGCTGGCAGGGGGCGGGCAGCACGCCGTGCCGCAGCCGGCCGGCGCTTATGTACCGACGTTCGTGCCCGGCGTCGTCCCGTCGTCCGGCGGAAGAAGACGTTGCTCGCTGTCGTGGCGGCCGTGGCCGCGTTCGGCGTCGGGACGGGAGTCGCCCTGTGGGCGACGGACGGGTCGCATGCGAAGGCGAGCACGGGTGCCAAGGACGTTACGACGGCGGGCAGTACGCCCTCTTCCGCCCCTTCCGCCGTCCCTTCCTCCGCCTCCGCGCCTTCCACCGGTAACGAGCCCGGCTACATCGAGGCCACCAACCCCAACCGCGACTACTGGACCCCCAACGGCAACGGCCTCGCCGGCGGGACGTGCAATCTGCCCTCCGAAGAGCGCGCCTCCGGCTTCCAGATGGCGGTCGGCGACGTCCACGACGGCAAGGTCAAGGTCTCGTTCCGTCTCAAGTTCGCCGATCCGGCCCTCGGCAAGCCCTATTTCGTGTCCGTGGCCGTCAAGCCTCCGCACGAGATCGACTCGGACACCGGCAAGCCGATCGCGGGACTGCTTCAGCAGAACCTTGACATGGGGTACACCAGCAAGCCGGTCGACCTCTTCACGAAGGATCCGAAGCAGTGGGCCGGCCTCACCTACCCCGACGACTTCCGGCAGTTCGTGCGCGGCAAGTCCATCGGCGGCGGCATCCCGACCGGGAACGATCCGGGCAACTGGACCGTGCTCTTCTACCACGTCAAGAGCCCTGGTGAGTATGCCGGCATCTCCTGTGACGGCTTCACGGTGAACTAGCCCGTGAAGCAGGCGGCATAGACACGCACCTGACGAACCCTGAAAACTGCAGTGCGAGGAGTCTGCGTGGGGGAAGGTTGACGGGTGCGGAAGATCTGGGTGGTGGGCGGGGCGGCCTTCGGGCTGTTCGCGGCGTTCCTGGCGCTGCTCGTGCTCGGCGTGTACACGGCCGCGTGGAAGCTGGGCACTCCGGGGTCGGGGGCCGTGGGGCTGGCCGAGGGGGCGGTGCCCGCGCAGTATCTGCCGCTGGTGCAGAAGTGGGGGAACCTCTGCCCGGCCCTCAACCCGGCCATCCTCGCGGCGCAGCTCTACACCGAGAGCAACTGGGACCCGAAGGCGGTCAGTCCGGCCGATGCGCGGGGGATAGCGCAGTTCATTCCCGAGACGTGGGCCATCTACGGGTTCGACGCCGACGGGGACGGCAAGGCGGACATCTGGGACCCGGGTGATGCGATTCCGTCGGCCGCCCGCTACGACTGCGCGCTGTCGGGCGATGTGAAGAAGGTGGGCGGTGACCTCACCGACAACATGCTCGCCGCCTACAACTCCGGCCCGTACAACGTCATCAGCGCCGGCGGAGTGCCGTCGATCAGTGAGACGCAGGGCTATGTGAAGGAGATCCGTACGCTCGCCAAGAGCTTCGCCCGGCCCATCGGGCGGGTGGCGCCGCCCTCGCAGCAGGCGGCTGCCGCGATCTACTTCGCGCAGGAGAAGCTGGGCACCCCGTACCTGTGGGGCGGGGAGGGCGGCAAGGAGGACAACGGGCGGTTCGACTGTTCGGGGCTGACCAAGGCCGCGTACGAGTCCGTCGGGATCGAGCTGCCGCGCGTGGCCAACGACCAGTGGAACGCCGGGCCACACCCGAGCCGGGACCAGCTGCTGCCGGGGGACCTGGTGTTCTTCGCGCACGACTTGAAGGACCCCCGGTCCATCCACCACGTGGGGCTGTACGTCGGCGGCGGGTACATGATCAATGCGCCGTACACGGGGGCCGTCATCCGGTTCGACAAGATCGATATGCCCGACTACATCGGTGCCACCCGGGTCACCGCGGACGGGGCGAGGGCGCTGCCCAAGGCCAACGGGGTCTGAACGCCCGCCCCGGGAGGCGGGTGCGAGTCACCCTTGGGTAACGTCCTGGTGATCATTGAGTGGAGAGTGGAACGCCTGGCCGGATCAGGGCGTTCCATGGAAGTGGACAGCAGCGGCAGCGCCGTCGCTGCGGCGCACGACCACGGGGGTCAGCAGCGGGATGTAGGCACAGGCGACAGACAAGGGGCCGGGCAGTGGCTGGACTCGCGATGGGGTACACCGTGCCGGAGGCCCAGGGGGGCTCGAACCCGGACGTCGGTCTGCTGTACGACATCAACGGCATGGCCAAGGGCGCGCCCAACTGGGCGGACAAGGTCATGGAGTTCGTCGGCGAGTACGGGATCCTGATCGGGCTCTGCGTGCTGATGGTCTGTGCCTGGTGGAGCGTGCGCAAGAAGGGCGACGCGGTGCCGGCGATGGCCGCGCTGGCCTGGGCGCCGCTCGCCGCGGGGATCGCGGTGCTGGTGAACATCCCGATCAGAGGGTTCGTCAGACGGCCGCGGCCGTTCCTCGACCACCAGGGGCTGGACGTCCTGGTGAAGGGGAAGACCGACTTCTCGTTCGTCAGCGACCATGCGACCTTGGCCATGGCCCTGGGGGTCGGCTTGTTCGTAGCGAACCGGAAGTACGGGTTCCTCGGTATCGCCCTGGCCCTGTTCGAGGGGTTCAGCCGGGTGTACCTCGGCGTGCACTACCCGACGGACGTCATCGGCGGGCTGGCCCTCGGGACGGCCGTCACGCTGTTGCTCGCGCCGCTGGCGATGATGCTGCTGACGCCGCTTGCGGGGCGGGTTGCGCGGTCGCGGGGCGGGTGGCTGGTGCGGGCGCCGGGGGCGCCGGTGCCGCTGGTGGCGGTACCGGATCAGCCCGGGGCCGTGGGGCGGCGGCACAACGACCTCGCTGCCTGAGCTCGCGCCCACGCGGCGGAGCCGCATAGTGAAAGGAGCCCGCGCCCCTTACGGGGCGCGGTTTTTCACAGTGCTTGCGGGAAGTCGAAGACCCTGTCCGGGTCGTAGTTGTTCTTGATCTTCTTCAGGCTGTCCGCCGCGCTGCCGTAGTACGCCTGCCGCCAGTCCTTGAGCGCCGGGTCCGCGTAGTTCTGGTACGCCGCGCCCGAGGCGTGCCGGAGCATGGCCGCGTGGATGCCGTTCAGCCAGGACATCTGCGGGGCGCCGGAGCCGCCCTCCTGCCAGGAGGCCAGGTACTGGGCCAGGAAGCGGGAGCGGCGGTGGACGAAGGCCGTGGCCAGCGGCTGGACGCGGTTGACGGCGCCGCCCAGCGCGGTCAGCTGTACGGAGGCGCCGCCGCTGCCGCCGCTTGTGCTGAAACGTTCCAGCTGGCCGAGCAGCGTGCTGATGCCGTCCTCGCTCAGCGAGCGGTCGTAGAAGTCCGAGCGCGCCGCGTAGGTCTCGCGCCCCAGGCTGCCCTCGGTGTCGTGGCCGGGGACGGTGCCGGGGAGGTGGCACTGCTCGGCGGACTTGTCGCCGCAGCCGGCATAGGCGCGCACGGTGTCGAGGTAGGAGTGGCTCCGCAGCCGGGGCGGGGTGCCCGCGGGGGAGCCCCCGGTGTTCTCGATCAGCTGGTCCAGGGCGTTCTCGAGGTCGCCCCGGCTGCCCAGGGTGAAGGCCGCCACGGATATCCGCGGCTTGCCGCCTGCCGTGGCGGACAGGTCGCACGCGGACCAGATCTCGTCGGGGAGCGTCGGCCCCCACTCCTGCCAGGCGCGCAGCACTCCCGCGGCCCTGGACCAGGGGAAGGAGACGTAGCCGGTGACGCCGTTGCCCGCCGGGCGGGTGCGGAAGCGCAGCTCGGTGACGACGCCGAAGGCGCCGTTGCCCGCGCCGCGCAGGGCCCAGAAGAGGTCCGTGTGGTGGTCCGCGTCGCAGTCGACGGTCTTGCCGTCGGCGGTGACGAGGGTGGCACCGGTGAGGTTGTCGCAGGTCAGGCCGTAGGCCCGGGAGAGGATGCCGTGGCCGCCGCCGAGGGTGAGGCCGGAGATGCCGACGGTGGGGCAGGAACCGCCGGGGATCGTGACGCCGTGCGCGGCCAGGCCTGTGTAGACGTCGATGAGCTTGGCGCCCGCGCCGATGACGGCGGTCGTGGCGGAGCCCGTGCGGACGGTCCTCAGCCGGGAGACGTCGAGGACGAGCCGGTCGTCGCCGCTCGACCAACCCGCGTAGCTGTGGCCGCCGTTGCGTATGGAGACGGGTATGGAGAAGCGGCGCGCGAAGGCCAGGCAGGCGGCGATGTCGGGGGCGCCCGCGACGTAGGCGATGCCGGCGGGGCGCAGCCCGTCGTAGCGGGTGTTGTAGAGCCGGCGGGCCGTGGCGTAGTCGGCGTCGCCGGGGCGGACGAGGCCGCCGGAGAGGCCCTTGGCCAGGGCCGTCCAGTCGGCGGCCGCGGCCTTGGCGGAGGGGGCTCCGGTGCTGCCGGCGCCGGCCATGTGGCCGGGGGCCGTCCGGCCCGCCGCGCCGTCGCAGGAGGCGGCCCAGATGCCGGTCCCCGTCAGACCCGTGCCCGCTGCCAGCAGTTGGCGCCTGTTGATGGCCATGTCTCCCCCTTGACGCACCGCGATTCCCTGTCCCCGCGGTGAGTCAGATGGTGCGCCGGGGCAGCTGGTTCCGGCCGGGGGAGACCCGGTGCCGTCTCACGTCATCTCATGATCACCCGTCGGACACCCCTGACGGTCATCCCGCGGCGGCGAGGTGGGTCTCGGCGTCCTCGCGGGCCAGGGAGCGGGCCCGGCGGGCAGGCCCGTGCCAGCCGCAGGTGCAGCGGGCCGAGCAGAACGAGCCGCGTTCGCTGGTGCTGGTCGAGTGCTGCGCGCGTGGGCGCGCGGGGGCTGCTTCGGACACGCGACCACGCTACCCGCCCGTGACGGCGACGAGGGAGCGGTCGTTGAAAAGGACGGGTTCCATCTCGCGTGCGGCGGACAGGGGGCTTTACGGACATGGCGGTGCGCGGACACGGACGCAGACGCACGGTCGCGATGGCCGCCGGCGCGGTGGCGGGCGGGGTCGCAGCGGCCCTGCTGGTGTCCGGGTGCGCCGATCCGCAGCGGGCCGCGGCCGGGCAGGACGGCAAGCACGCCGCCGCCGGGCAGGTCCGCCAGGCGCTCGGCCCGGGCGAGCCGAGCCAGGCGCTCACCGCGGTGCGCCGGGCCGCCGGGGTCCTCGCCCGCTCGGGCGGTGCGCGGGTGCGTACGTCGATGGAGACGGTCAGCGGGGGCACCCGGCTGACCATCCACGGGCAGGGGGTCTACGACTTCTCCCGGCCCGTCGGGCAGTTGACCGTGATGCTGCCCGAGGACGCCGAGGGCGCCGCGGAACACCGGCCGATCACCGAGGTCTTCACGCCGGGCGCGCTGTACATGAAGAACCGGGGCGCGGGCGTGCCCACGGGCAAGTGGGTCCGGCTCGACGCGGGTTCGCTCGCCGACGGCGACCTGCTCACCAGCGGCGCCACGGATCCGCTGGCCGCGGTGGAACTGCTGGGCGGGGCACGGGGGGTGGCCTATGCGGGGTCCGAACAGCTCGACGGTGAGCAGGTGGCGCACTACTGGGGGACGATCGACCTCGGCCGCGCGGCCCGGACGGCGCCCGAGCGGGACCGGGCGGCGCTGGCGGCCGCGGCGAAAGGGTTCTCCAGCGGGACGGTCGCGTTCGATGCGTACGTGGACGGCGAGGGCAGGCCCCACCTGCTGCGCTACCGCTTCGGGGTGGCCGAGGCCGGGGCCCCGGCGAGCCGGGGGAGGGTGACCACGGCGGCGGCCGCGTCCGCGGTGTCCGCCGCGCCCGAGGCGCCGATGACCGTGGTGTCGACGGTCGAACTGTTCTCCTTCGGTCCGGCGCCCGAAGTTTCCCTGCCCGCACCCGCAGATATCTATGCGGGGACGGTTGCCTCGCCCCAGAAATAGTGCGGCGAGGCGCAGTTGGCCATGGAAATGGTCCATCTGTGTCATGCCCACTGTGGGAGCCGCTCACTACGCTGGACAGCCGGGGCCCGAGGGGGTGCCCCGGGGAAACGCGAGGAGGTGAATCACGTGGTTTCGCGACGCGGTTCGTCGTGCGGGACGGATCCCGTGGCCCTCGTCGAGATCGACCTCTACGGCGATTTGATGATCGCCGCATCCAGCGCCGACGAGGACCGGCTCAGCGCCGACCGGATCGACCAGGTCCTGGGTGTGGGCCCATGGGCCCCACGGGAGGACGGGGCGGACCCGTAAGGGGCGCGGGGAACTGCGCGACCGGCCACGACCGGCCCGCACCCGAAACACAACGCTAGGTCCGCAGCAGCCGCGCAATGGCGGCACTGGCCTCCGCCACCTTCGCATCGATCTCGTCGCCCCCCTTCACGGCCGCCTGCGCCACGCAGTGCCGCAGGTGTTCCTGCAGCAGCTGCAGCGCGAACGACTGCAGGGCCTTCGTGCTCGCCGACACCTGCGTGAGTATGTCGATGCAGTAGACGTCTTCCTCGACCATCCGCTGCAGACCGCGGATCTGGCCCTCGATCCGGCGCAGCCGCTTGAGGTGCTGGTCCTTCTGCTTGCTGTAGCCGTGGGGGCCGGCCGCGCCGGACGTCTCCGGTGCGCCGTGGCAGGCCCCCGTGGCCGGATCAGTGGTGCTGGTCACTGTGGCCTCCGTGGCCGTCATGCTGCCCTCCGTGCTTCCACCGGCGTATCTGCGCTGGTCATCCACAATGCATTCACAGTGCACGGGACCGCGGTCACAGCCGGTTCGTATACCCCCTGTGGGTATATTCTACCGAAATTCCCCGTCGGAGGCGGTACCGCCTTGGTGAGCACTCTGCCCGATGGGCGACACTGAGGGAATGCCAGTTAGCTGTGGCCGGATGATGCGCCTAGCATCGACGAGACCGATTCCGCTGCACCCCGAGGATCCCACGTGCGCTTTCGTCTGACCCCCAGGGAGACGAGCTTCTACGACATGTTCGCCGCCTCCGCGGACAACATCGTCACGGGCTCCAAGCTCCTGATGGAACTGCTCGGCGCGGAGCCCTCCGCCCGGGCCGAGATCGCCGAGCGCATGCGGGCAGCGGAGCACGCGGGGGACGACGCGACGCACGCGATCTTCCACCAGCTGAACTCCTCCTTCATCACGCCGTTCGACCGCGAGGACATCTACGCCCTCGCCGGTTCGCTCGACGACATCATGGACTTCATGGAGGAGGCCGTCGATCTGGTCGTCCTCTACCAGATCGACGAACTGCCCAAGGGCGTCGAGCAGCAGATCGAGGTCCTGGCCCGGGCCGCGGAGCTGACCGCCGAGGCCATGCCCAACCTCCGCACGATGACGAACCTCACGGAGTACTGGATCGAGGTCAACCGGCTGGAGAACCAGGCCGACCAGATCCACCGCAAGCTCCTGGCCCAGCTCTTCAACGGCAAGTACGACGCCATCGAGGTGCTCAAGCTCAAGCAGGTCGTGGATGTGCTGGAGGAGGCCGCCGACGCGTTCGAGCATGTGGCGAACACCGTCGAGACCATCGCGGTCAAGGAGTCCTGACCTCCGGTGGATACGTTTGCACTTGTCGTGACCATCGCGGTCGCGCTCGGCTTCACCTATACGAACGGCTTCCACGACTCCGCGAACGCGATCGCGACCTCGGTCTCCACGCGGGCACTGACCCCGCGCGCGGCCCTCGCGATGGCCGCGGTGATGAACCTCGCCGGTGCGTTCCTCGGTAGCGGCGTCGCGCACACCGTCAGCAAGGGTCTGATCGAGACACCGACCGGCAACCAGGGGATGCTGATCCTCTTCTCCGCCCTGGTCGGCGCGATCGTCTGGAACCTGGTCACCTGGTACTTCGGCCTGCCGTCCTCCTCCAGCCATGCGCTGTTCGGCGGCATGGTGGGCGCGGCCCTCGCCGGATCGTCGACCGTCTACTGGACGGGCGTCTGGGACAAGATCGTCCTGCCGATGTTCCTGTCGCCGGTCGTCGGTCTGGTGCTGGGCTACCTCGTCATGGTCGCCATCATGTGGATGTTCCGGAAGGCGAACCCGCACAAGGCGAAGCGCGGCTTCCGGATCGCCCAGACCGTGTCGGCCGCGGGCATGGCCCTCGGCCACGGTCTGCAGGACGCCCAGAAGACGATGGGTGTCGTGGTGATGGCGCTGGTCATCGGCGGCGTCGAGGGACCGGACGACCCGATCCCGGTCTGGGTGAAGATCGCCTGTGCGGTGATGCTCTCGCTCGGCACCTACGCGGGCGGCTGGCGCATCATGCGCACGCTGGGCCGGAAGATCATCGAGCTGGACCCGCCGCAGGGGTTCGCCGCGGAGACCACCGGTGCGTCGGTCATGTTCTCGACGGCGTTCCTGTTCCAGGCGCCGATCTCGACGACCCACGTCATCACCTCGGCGATCATGGGCGTCGGGGCGACCAAGCGGGTCAACGCGGTGCGTTGGGGTGTTGCCAAGAACATCATTCTGGGGTGGTTCATCACCATGCCGGCTGCCGCCGGTGTCGCTGCGCTCTGCTTCTGGGTCGGTCACCTGGCGTTTGCGTGAGGCTGCGGGTCGTTTTCGGCTGATCGCGCAGTTCCCCGCGCCCCTGACGGGGCGCGCCCCCGTGAGTGTGGGCCCGTCCTCCCTGGTGCGAACAGGGGGGACGGGCCCTTCGCCGTTGCGGCGGCACCGCCATGCAGCGCCGCAAGGCGAGTCCTATCCGAAGCGGCCCGAGATGTAGTCCTCGGTGGCCTGGACCGACGGGTTCGAGAAGATCCGCGCCGTCTCGTCGATCTCGACGAGCTTGCCCGGCTGGCCGACTCCCGCCAGGTTGAAGAAGGCGGTGCGGTCCGAGACGCGGGCCGCCTGCTGCATGTTGTGGGTCACGATGACGATCGTGAACCGCTCCTTCAGCTCGCCTATGAGGTCCTCGATGGCGAGCGTCGAGATCGGGTCGAGCGCCGAGCAGGGCTCGTCCATCAGCAGGACCTGGGGCTCGACCGCGATCGCCCGGGCGATGCACAGCCGCTGCTGCTGGCCGCCGGAGAGGCCGGCGCCCGGCTTGTCGAGGCGGTCCTTGACCTCCTTCCAGAGGTTGGCGCCCTGCAGCGACTTCTCGACGACGGTGTCCAGCTCGGACTTGCGGACGCGGGTGCCGTTGAGGCGGAGGCCGGCGGCCACGTTCTCGTAGATGGACATGGTCGGGAAGGGGTTCGGCCGCTGGAAGACCATGCCGACCGTGCGGCGCACGGAGACCGGGTCGACGCCGGGGCCGTAGAGGTTCTCGTCGTCCAGCAGCACCTTGCCCTCGACACGGCCGCCGGGCGTGACCTCGTGCATGCGGTTGAGGGTGCGCAGGAAGGTGGACTTGCCGCAGCCGGAGGGGCCGATGAAGGCGGTCACGGAGCGGGGCTCGACGGTCATGGAGATGTCGTCGATGGCCTTGTGGCTGCCGTAGTAGGCGGAGAGGCCGCTGACGTCGATTCGCTTGGCCATGGGGATCACTACTTCTTTCACAACAGACGCGGTCAGCGGCTGGACTTCGGGGCCTTCCAGCGGGCGATGCCGCGGGCCACCAGGTTGAGGATCATGACGAAGGCGATGAGGACCAGGGCCGCCGCCCAGGCGCGGTCGTAGCTGGCCTCGTTGCCGGCCGCCCACTGCTCGTAGATGTAGTACGGCAGGGAGGACTGGGCTCCGTCGAACGGGTTGTTGTTGATGACCTGGGAGCCGAAGACCAGGAGGACGATCGGGGCGGTCTCGCCGGCGATGCGGGCGACGGCCAGCATCACGCCGGTGGCGATGCCGCCGATGGCCGTGGGGAGGACGACCTTGAGGATCGTGCGCCACTTCGGCACGCCGAGGGCGAGCGAGGCCTCGCGCAGCTCGTTCGGCACGAGCTTGAGCATCTCCTCCGTGGAGCGGACGACGACCGGGACCATCAGGATCGCCAGGGCCATCGATCCGGCGAAGCCGGAGTAGCCGTTGTCGAGCATGAGGATCCAGAAGCTCAGGATGAACAGGCCCGCGACGATGGACGGGATGCCCGTCATCACGTCGACGAAGAAGGTGACGGCCTTGGCCAGCCGGCCCCGCCCGTACTCCACCAGGTAGACCGCGGTGAGCAGGCCGACGGGGGCCGCGAAGGCGGTGGCGATGCCGACCTGTTCCAGGGTGCCGATGATGGCGTGGTAGACGCCGCCGCCGGGCTGGATGGTGAGGACGCCGGCCATGGAGTGGGTGAGGAAGTTGCCGTCCAGGACCTTCACGCCGCGGGAGATGGTCTCCCAGACCAGGGAGACCAGCGGGACGACCGCGAGGACGAAGGAGACCCAGACGAGGCTGGTGGCCAGCCGGTCCTTGGCCTGGCGGCGGCCCTCGACGCGGGTGGCGAGGACGTACATCGCGGCGACGTAGAGGAGTGCCGCGATCAGGCCCCACTGTATGTGGCTGCTCAGCCCGGCGCCGAGGCCGATGCCGGTGCCGGCGGCGACCGCGGCGGCGGCCAGGGCGGCGGGGGTCCAGCGGGGGAGGCGCGGCTGGCGCAGGCTCGACGGCGGCTGCGGGGCGCCGGCCTCGGCGGTCGCCGTGTGGTCCATGGTCACTCCGCTCATGCCGAGTACTCCTTGCGGCGGGCGATGATCATCCGGGCCGCGCCGTTGACCAGCAGGGTGAGGACGAAAAGGACGAGACCGGAGGCGATCAGGGCGTCCTTGCCGAGCTCACCGGACTCCTTGAAGCTGCTGGCGATGTTCTGGGCGAACGTGCCGCCGCCCGGGTCCAGCAGGCTGGTGCTGATGGTGAAGCTGGGGGAGAGGACCGTCGCGACGGCCATGGTCTCGCCGAGTGCGCGGCCGAGGCCCAGCATCGAGGCGCTGATGACGCCCGAGCGGCCGAAGGGCAGGACCGACAGCCGGATGACCTCCCAGCGGGTGGCGCCGAGGGCCAGGGCGGCCTCCTCGTGCATCTTGGGGGCCTGGCGGAAGACCTCGCGGCTGACGCTGGTGACGATCGGAAGGATCATGATCGCCAGCAGGATGCCGATGGTGAACAGCGAGCGGGCGGCGCCGTCGTGGTAGGCGAGGATCCCGGTCCAGCCGAGGTAGTCGTTGAACCAGCTGTAGAGCCCGCCCAGGTGCGGCACCAGGAAGAGGGCGCCCCACAGGCCGTAGACGATCGAGGGCACGGCGGCCAGCAGGTCGATGACGTACGACAGCGGGGTGGCCAGCTTGCGCGGCGCGTAGTGCGTGATGAACAGCGCGATGCCGATGGAGACCGGGACGGCGATGACCATGGCGATCAGCGAGCTGACGATCGTGCCGAAGGCCAGCACCGCGATGCCGAAGACCGGCGGGTTGGTGTTGGCGTTCCACTCGAAGGTGGTGAAGAAGTTGCCCTGGTCCTGGGAGATGGCGTGCGCGGCACGGACGGTGAGGAAGACCGCGATGGCGGCCATGATCACCAGGAGCAGGATTCCGGAGCCCCGGGAGAGGGCGAGGAAGACGCGGTCACCGGCGCGGGCGGCCGTTTTGGCCGGCTGTCGGGCGTGGGAGGGGCCGTTGCCCGGTGAGGGCGGTGGGCTTGCTGTGGCGGGGGTTATGTCCATGGGGTTTCTCCGGTCTGCGGAGCCGGGCCCGGTCGGGGTTCACGGCTCCTGGCGCGGCGGTGCACCGGATGGCGCGGCCGGCCCCCGGGTGAGGAGGGGGCCGGCCGCCCCGGGTCAGGAGATGTTCGCGACGGCGTCGCGGACCTTCTTGGCGATCTCGGCGGGCAGCGGGGCGTAGCCGAGGTCCTTCAGCACGGACTGGCCGTCCTCGCTGGAGATGTAGGTGAGGAAGGACTTGGTGGCCGCGAGGGTCTCGGGCTTGTTGCCCTTGTCGCCGACGATCTCGTAGGTCACCAGGGTGATCGGGTAGGCGCCCTCGGCCTTGGTGTTGTAGTTGAGCTGCAGCGCGAGGTCCTGGCCGGTGCCGGTGACCTTGGCCTCGGCGATCGCCTTGGAGGCGTTGTCCGAGGTGGCCTCGACCGGGGCGGAGGCGCCGGTGTTGAGCTTGACCGTCTTGATGGAGTTGGCGCTCGCGTAGGACAGCTCGAAGTAGGAGATGGCGCCCGAGGTCTGCTTGACCTGCGAGGAGACACCGGCCGAACCGTCGGCCGACTGGCCGCCCTTGACCGGGAAGGCCTTGCCGGACTCGTACGGCCACGACTTGCCGGCCGTGGCCTTGAGGTACTTGGTGAAGTTGTCCGTGGTGCCCGACTCGTCGGAGCGGTGGAAGGCCTGGATCTTCAGGTCGGGGAGCTTGGCGTCCTTGTTGAGCTTGGCGATCGCCTCGTCGTTCCACTTCTCGATCTTGCCGTCGAAGATCTTGGCGAGGGTGTCGGCGTCGAGGACCAGGTTGTCCACGCCCGGGACGTTGTAGCCGATCGCGATCGGGCCGCCGACCATCGGGAGGTCGATGCCCTGGCCGCCCTTGAGGGCGCCCTTGGACTTCTCGACCTCGTCCGGCTTGAGCGCCGAGTCGGAGCCCGCGAAGGCGGTCTTGCCCTGGAGGAACTCCTGGATGCCCGCGCCCGAACCGGTGGGCTTGTAGTTGATCTGGATGTTCTTGCAGGCAGCCGTGAAGTTCTTGACCCACAGGTCCATGGCGTTCTTCTGGGCCGACGAGCCCGAGGCCAGCAGCGAGCCCTGGCCGTCGCACTTGATGTTGCCGGCCGCCTTGGTGGAGTCGCCGCCACCGCTGGAGCCGCCGCTGTTGTTGTCCGAGCCGCACGCCGTGAGGACCAGGGCGCCGGAGACGGCGATGGCGCCGAAGGCGACGGCGCGGAGCCGGTTCTTGCGCTGAAGCTTCACTGTTGGGGTGTTCCTTCCGGGAGCCGCCGCTGGGGCGGCGTGCGAGAGGTTTGTGTTGCTGTTCAGCCGTGGGATCCGGCTGTGTCGGGTGGAGGCCGCTTGGACGGTGCGGTTTCCTCACCCTCGCAGCCGAAATTAGGCAGATCAGGTGAAGCAGTCGATGGGTGTGAGTGAACGGAGGGTGAACCTCGGCCATCAGGGTGGTGGCCGGGTTCGCGGCTGGTTCCTCACGAAGTGTGACCCACGTCTCTGTTCCATTCCAGGCAGCCGTGGCACGATCCGAACTTCGAGTGACGGAGAGTCAGACGCGGGGTCGAAGTCGCGGAGGTGTCCTGTGCGGGTTCCTGGACTGCGGTCGGACGGAGGGGCGGGCCGTGGCAGGCGGGTCGCCACCGCCACCGCGCTCGTGTGTGCGGCGGGGACGCTCCTCGCGCTGGCCGCGCCCGGGGCGTACGCCGAGCCGAGCCCTCCGGCCCCGTCCCTGGAGGACGTCCACCAACAGGTGGAGACCCTGTACCGGCAGGCCGAGGCGGCCACCGACGCGTACAACGCGGCGAGCGCCCAGCAGCGCCTCCAGGAGAAGTCCGTCGCCGACATCACCCGAGCCCTGACCGAGGCGCAGCAGCGCCTGGACCGGCTGAAGGACCAGGCCGGCGCCCTGGCCCGGGCCCAGTACCGCAACGGCGGGATGTCGCCGCAGGCCCAGCTGTTCTTCGCCCCCTCGCCCGACGCCTTCTTCAACGGCGTCTCCCTGCTCCGCAAGGGCCAGCAGGCCACCCGCGACCTGATCGCCGAGCAGACCGCCGCCCGCGCCGAGCTCGACCGGTACGCCAAGGCCGCCGACGAGCGCCGGGAGCGGCTCGACGCCGACCGCCGGGAGAAGGAGGACGCGAAGAAGGAGATCGAGTCCCGCCTGGCGGCCGCCAAGGAGCTGGAGTCCCGGCTGCAGGAGAAGGAGCGGGAGCGGCTGCGGCAGCTGGAGGAGGAGCAGGCCCGGCAGGCGCAGCAGAAGTGGCTGGCCGGGCAGGGCGGTGCGCTCACGGGCTCCGGCGCGGCGAGCTCCGACGGCCGGCAGGCCGTCGATTTTGCGACAGCGCAGATCGGCAAGGACTACGTCTGGGGTGCCGAGGGCCCGGACACCTACGACTGTTCGGGCCTGACCCTCAAGGCCTGGGCCGCGGCCGGGCACGCGATACCGCGCACCTCGCAGGAGCAGTGGCGGCAGCTGCCCCGGGTGGACGTCAAGGACATGCGCCCCGGCGACCTGGTCATCTACTTCGCCGACGCCAGCCACGTGGGGATGTACGTGGGCGACGGCATGATCGTGCACGCGCCGCGCCCCGGGCGGCAGGTGACGACGACGGGCGCGGGCTCGATGCCGGTCCTCGGGGTGGTGCGGCCGGGTTAGGGCGTGTCCGGTGGGTCGGTACGGGCCCTGTGACGCTCCCCCAGCTACCGCTGGGGGTGCCCCCAGGAGGTGCCCCCAGGCACGGTGCCTCGCCGCGTTGTCGCATCACCCGAGTACGCCCAGTACGCGGGTAATGCTCCGCCTTGCGATCCTCCCCCAGCTACCGCTGGGGGTGCCCCCAGCACCAGACGCCGCAGGACCCGCACCGACCCACCGGACACGCCCTAGCACCGGCTCCGCCCGACGTCCACGGAACGAGACGGAAGCCTGAGCGGACGCTCGTCCCGCGTGACCCTGGTCATGTCATGTCCGCATCGTTATGCGGCCGAAAGGGTCCTTGGCGTGGGCATATGACAGAGGCGGATGGCTCCGTACCATTCCGTTCGCCCGGGCCCTGGCGCTAGGGTCACGTCCGGTGCCGCCCGTCGGCGGAGCGCCGTGCCCGCGGGGGGAGAGAAGGAAACCGAGTGATGTCCGTACCCGCGCAGAGGCAGGCGGAGCCCTCCGTCGTGCTGCCCGAGGGCGGACTGACGCTGCTCGTGATCGAGGACGACCCCACGGGCTCGCTCTCGGTCCCCGCGATGGCGGAGACCACGTGCTCCGCGGGCCGCCCCGTCCGCATCCGCACCGCCCGCAACCTCACCGAGGCGGAGCGGCTGCTCACCGACGACGTCCACTGCATCCTGCTCGACCTGGCCCTGCCGGCCGTCGGCCTCCCGGAGGGTGCGCCCGTCGGGCCGCCCGAGGAACTGGCCATCCTGCGCCACGTGCTGCGCCTCGCCCCGCGCCAGGCCGTCCTGGCGCTGACCGCCGAGGCCGACGCCGAGCGCGCGGCCGAGGCCGTGCGGGTCGGGGCGCAGGACTATCTCTTCCGCGACGAGCTCGACGGCCGGGTGCTCAGCCGGGCCATCCGGTACGCCGTGGAGCGCAAGCGCGCGGACCTGGCGCAGCGGCAGCTGACCGAGTCGCGGCTGCGCGCCCAGGAGAACGCCCGGCTGGAGCGCGGCCTGCTGCCGACCCCGCTGCTGGCCGGATCCGGCCTGCGGTTCGCCGCCCGCTACCGGCCCGGCCGCAGCCGGGCGCTGCTCGGCGGCGACTTCTACGACACGGTCCGCACGCCCGACGGCACCGTGCACGTGATGATCGGCGACGTCTGCGGCCACGGCCCGGACGAGGCCGCCCTCGGTGTCGAACTGCGCATAGCGTGGCGGGCGTTGACGTTCGCGGGGCTGTGCGGCGACGAGCTGCTCGGCACGCTCCAGCAGGTGCTGGAGCACGAGCGCGCCGACGAGGAGATCTTCGCGACGCTGTGCACCGTCGACATGGCGCCGGACGGGCGCTCGGCGGGCCTCTGCCTGGCCGGTCACCCGGCCCCGCTGCTGGTGCGCCCCGGCCTGGCCCCGGGCCTGCTGCCGCAGGAGGGCGGCGGCCCCGCGCTCGGCCTGCTCCCGCAGGCGCGCTGGCCGCACCGCCGGGTCGAACTCGGCGACGCCTGGAGCCTGTTGCTCTACACGGACGGGCTGATCGAGGGCAGGGTCGGCGCCGGCGCACGGCGGCTGGGCCAGGAGGGCATGACGGAGCTGGTGACCCGCCAGGTCAAGGAGGGACTGGCCGGCGAGGAACTGCTGGACGCGATCGTCGCCGAGGTACGCGCCCTGAACGGCGAGGAGTTGACGGACGACCTGGCCGTGCTGCTGCTCGACCGGGATTAGGGCGTGTCCGGTGGGTCGGTGCGGGTCCTGCGGCGTCTGGTGCTGGGGGCACCTCCCAGCGGTAGCTGGGGGAGCATCGCAAGGCGGAGCATTACCTGCGTACTGGGCGTACTCGGGTGATGCGACAACGCGGGGAGGTGCCGTGTCAGGCGTCGCGGAGCCTGTGCTGACCCATCGGACAGGCCCTAACGTCCGCCGTTGTAGGGCCCGTACGGCCCGTCGGAGCTGGAGCCGCGGCGGCGGGGGCCGCGGCCGCCCGAGACCTGCTTGAGCGCCGGGCGCACGTCCACGACGTAGACGATGGTGGCGATCAGTCCGAGGATCGGCAGGAACGACATGATCCCGAGGAAGAGGTTCACGGCCACCGCGATGCCGAGGATGATCAGCCAGAAGCCCTTGCTCTGCTTGTCCGCCGCGCGATAGGCGTCCTCGCGGCGGATCGTGGCGTCCAGGAACGCGACCACCGTGAAGACCAGCAGACCGACCGACACCCAGTAGAGAATCTCGTTGAAGCCTTCGACGAGCATGCCGCCACCTCCGTACGGTCCACCGTACAGGCCCGCGCCCCCGTGAGGGGCGCGGGGAACTGCACGGCCGGCCGGGCCGCTCAGCCCTCGGTCTTCTTGGCGGCAGGCTTGCGCGTGGCCGTGGTCGTCCGCCGGGCGGCCGCCGGCTTCGGCTCGGCGTCGGTCTCCTGGGCGGCGGCACCGTTGTCGGCGGCAGCCGGCTCGACGGCCACCGGGGTCTCCGAGACGGGCGCCTCGGAACCGTCCTCGCCCCGCCACGTCTTCACGGCCTCGCGGCCGCGAGCGGTCAGCTTCCCGTAGCCGTCGCCGGCCGCGGCGGCCAGGCTCACGGCCTGCCCGACCCCGCCCAGCACGAGGTCCTGGACCTGCTGGCCCACCTTCTTGACGTCGGTGTCGATCGACCCGGCGATCTCGGTGAACTTGGCGCTGACCTGCGCCTGCGCCCCCTTGGCACCCTTGGTCACGCGCTCCTGCACGGCCTTCGGGTCGGTGTTGCGCAGCTGCTCGAAACGCTCCGGCGCCTCGGCGACGAGCCGGCCGATCGTCTCCGCGGTGAGGTCGGCGGCACCGGCGGCCGCGTAACCGGCGTTGGTGGCCGTCTTGCGGATGTCCTGGGTGGTGATGGCCATGGCGATGATCTCCCGGGGTCAGCTGGAAGGTGTGGTCTCGCCCGGGCCGGCGCCCGGACGGTCGTTCTCCGCCTCGGCGGCGTTCTCCTTGCGGAAGGACTCGTAGATCTGCAGCAGCACCTGCTTCTGCCGCTCGTTGATCGACGGGTCGGCGAGGATCACGCTGCGGACCTCGGCCTCTTCACGGTCCCGCTCGTCGAGGATCCCGGCCTGCACATACAGCGTCTCGGCGGAGATCCGCAGCGCCTTGGCGAGCTGCTGCAGGATCTCGGCGCTCGGCTTGCGCAGGCCGCGCTCGATCTGGCTGAGGTACGGATTGGACACTCCGGCGGCGTCGGCGAGCTGCCGCAGGGTCAGCTGCGCGGTGCGCCGCTGCTCGCGGAGGTACTCGCCGAGGTTGCCGACGTTGAGTGAGGCCATGTCTGCGATGCTGCCGTACCTTGCTAACTTTTGCAAGCAGCCCGCTTGCAAAAGTGCGTGCAAGGAGAGCTACAGCTCTGCGGCGGCCTGGCGCAGATGGCGGCTCACATCGCCGACGAGGTTGATGCGGACCCGTCGCTCCACGAAGCGCCACTGCCCGTCGCGGCGCTCGAAACGGTCGTGGTACCGGCCCCCGGCGATGGTCTGCAGCGGCAGGCCGGGCAGCGCCTGCAGCACGGTGACATACGAACGCGAGACCGCCGTGTCCGCCTGTTCGTCGACCTCGACGGCGACGTTGGTCGTGACGTGCTGCGTTCGCGGTGTGCCGTCGGCGTAGACGATCAGGGTGTCCCGGAACATCCTCTCGATGGCGTCCCGCCCTCTTACGGGTTCGCCGCCACCCGTGAAGGCGGCGTCGGCGAGAAGGGCGCCGAGGCCAGCGAAATCGCCGTCGTCCACGAGCTCGGCGTACCGCGCGATCAGGTTCTCGACGGCCCGATGGCTCGGTACGGGGGCGGATGCGGACATGGTCTCCTCCGGGCGGGGCGGTCGGCTTTCGATGCGCCGCCAGTCTGCCGTGGACCCGTACGGGCCGACCCGCCCCCCTACCCCTAGTACCTGGGAGCTACAGGCCAAGTGGGCTCCCCGGTGTGACGCCGGCGAGGGTGCCGGATTCCTAACGTCCTGTCCATGCTCACCCGTTTGCGCCGCGGCCTGATCGCCGCGCTCGTCGCCGCGTCCGTGGCCGTGCCGGTCTCCGGCGTGGCCCGCCCCGCGGCCGTCCCGGCGCCCGCGCCCGATCCGTCCGCCGTCGCGCCGCTCGCCTCCGCCGACTCGACGGCTCTGCAAGCGCGTTACGCCGCCAGCCGTGAGGGCGTCCGGGCCGCCGAGCGCGCGGCCGCGGACCACGGCGACCGTCGCCGGGCCGCCGAGCTGCACGCCATGGCCGGGACGGCGCGGCAGTTCCTCTCCTTCGACGGGCGCGACGGCGGGCGGACCGCCGAGGTCTTCGGCGACCTGTCCCGCGCCGAGCGCGTCGCCGTGCTCGTACCGGGGTCGGACACCAGCCTCGACACCTACGAGCGCTTCCGGTCCGGGGCCGTCGCCCTCCGGCGGCAACTCGGCGGCTCCCGGGCCGCGGTGGTGGCCTGGCTCGGCTACCGGACGCCGGGCACGGTGAGTCCGGCGGTCACGACGGCGGGCCGAGCGGACGACGCCGCGGCCGGACTCCGCGCATTCGCGGGTGAGTTGACGCACGCCAGGCCCGGCGCCCGGATCGCGCTCCTCTGCCACTCCTACGGCTCCGTCGTCTGCGGCCGCGCCGCCCCGGGCCTGCAGGTCGCCGACATCGTGCTGTACGGCAGCCCCGGCACCGGCGCCGGCAGCGTCCGTCAGCTGCACACCCCGGCAACCGTCTGGGCGGGGCGCGGCGCGGACGACTGGATCGCCGAGGTGCCGCACGTCCGGCTCGAACTCCCCTTCGCCACCGTCGGGTTCGGCACGGACCCGGTGTCGAAGGAGTTCGGCGCCCGGATCTTCGACGCGGGCGACGGCGGTCACAGCGACTACCTGAAGCCCGGATCCATATCCCTGAAAAACATCGCCCGGATCGTGGAAGGGGCGTAGCCGCCATGCATGGATGGGTGCAGCGAATCGAATCGGCAACCCCGCCCGGCCGCGACCGGGCCGTCGACGCCCTGCGGGCGTTCGCCATCCTGGGCGTGGTGCTCGGCCACTGGCTGGTGACGGCCCTGGTCGCCGACAGCGGCACGGTGCACGGCGCCAGCCCGCTCGCGTACCTGCCCGAACTCACCCCGGTCTCCTGGGTGTTCCAGACCCTCGCGGTCTTCTTCCTCGTCGGCGGCCAGGTCGGTGCGCAGAGCCACGCCTCCGCCCGGGCCCGCGGTACGACGTACGGGCAGTGGCTGGGCGGCAGGTGGGTGCGGCTGTTCCGGCCGGTCGCCGCCGTCCTGGCGGTGTGGGGCGTGGCGGCGGTGGCGATGCTCGCCGCCGGGGTGGACGCGGACACCCTGCACACGCTCCTCAAGCTCGTGCTCTCGCCCCTGTGGTTCCTGCTGGTCTTTGCCGGGCTGACGGCCGCGACCCCGCTGGTCGCCCGGCTGCACCCGCTGTGGCCGCTGGCCGTCGTGCTGTACGTCGACCTGTACCGGTTCGGCCACGGCGGCCCGGCCTGGACCGGCTGGATCAACGTGGCCGCGGGCTGGCTCGTCCCGTACTGCCTGGGCGCGGCCTGGGCGCGCGGCGGCCTGCAGAGCCGGGCGACCGGGTGGGCGCTGCTGCTCGGCGGCGCCGCCGGCACGGCCGGCCTGGTCCTGTGGGGCGGCTACCCCGCCTCCATGGTCGGGGTGCCCGGCGCCGCGATATCCAACCTCGACCCGCCGACCCTGGCCGCCGTCACCTTCGGGCTCGCCCAGTGCGGAGCGGCGCTGCTGCTGCGCGGCCCGCTGCGCCGGGCGCTCGCGCGGCCCGCCGCGTGGGCGGTGGTGGCGCTGGTCAACCTCTCGGCGATGACGGTCTTCCTCTGGCACCAGACCGCGATGATGGCGGTCACCGCGGCCGGCCTGCTCGCGGGGCACCCGCTGCCGGGGCTGCACACGGTGCCCGACGGCGCGGTCTGGGTGCTCGCCCGGCTGGCCTGGCTGCCGGTGTTCGCGCTGGTGCTGCTGATCTGCTGGGCCGCGTTCCGGGGGTACGAGCAGCGGCGGCGGCCCGTGGCCGAACCGACCGTCCACCGGGTGCATCCCGCCCGGCCGGCAGGGGCGCGGCGTGCCTAAAGTGACGGATGTGAAAACGGGGGACGGGGTGGGGCGGCGTTTCGCGCGCGCCCTGCGGGCGGTGCCGGGGGCGCTGCGCGAGGACTTGTGGGCGGAGGCGGACGAACCGCTGCCGGCCGGGGCCAGGAGGCCGCGCTGGCAGAACTGGTGGCCGGCGTTCATGCCGCCGCTGGTGCTGATCGGGTTCCTCCTGTGGATCGTCCTCCAGCGCGACTACGGATACGGGTACGGACTCGGCGCCCACGTCGGCCTGCTGCTCGGCGGGGTCCAGGCTGCGGCGTTCGTCGTCGCGGTGTTCCGTCCGCTCCAGGCGTGGTGGGCGTCGACGGCCGTCGTGGTCACGGCCGCGGTGGCGACGCACATCGACCGCGACGTCCACACGCTGTTCCCCTGGACCGGCGACGGACTCCTGGTGCAGGCCTGGTTGCTGTTCCTGGTGGCACTGCGGTGCCGTCCCCGGGCCGCGTTCGAGGCGCTGGTGATCTCGCTGGTGACGCCGCTGGCCTGCGGCCCGTTCGAGATGTGGGGCCGCTACGACGACGTCCGCCTCGCCTTCGCGGCCCTGACGGGAACGACCCTGGTCGGCGCCCTCGTGCGCGCCCGCCGCGTGGCCCGGTCCCAGCTGGTCGTCCAGGAGGAGCTCACCGCCGGGGAACGGGCCCGGCGCACCCGGCTGGAGGAGCGCAACAGGATCGCGCGCGAGCTGCACGACGTCGTCGCCCATCACATGTCGGTCGTCTCGATCCAGGCGCAGGTCACCCCCCACCTGGTCGACGACCCCTCCGACGCGCTGCGCGAGAACGTCGCGGGCATCCGCGAGAACGCCG
Source organism: Streptomyces sp. AM25 (assembly GCF_058146165.1). Taxonomy (NCBI): domain Bacteria; kingdom Bacillati; phylum Actinomycetota; class Actinomycetes; order Kitasatosporales; family Streptomycetaceae; genus Streptomyces; species Streptomyces sp. AM25. Next base: position 44,585 of record NZ_JBKIWN010000027.1, read on the forward strand.
TCGAGGCCCTCGCCGAACTGCGCCGCGTCCTGGACGTCCTGCGCTCCGAGGACGCCGTGCCGGACGGCGTGCGGCACGCCCCGCAGCCCACCCTCGACCAACTCGGGGAGCTGATCGAGAACGTGCGCGCGGCAGGGCTCACCGTCACCGCGGGGACGACCGGCGAGCGGCGCCCGCTGCCGCCCGGCGTCGAGCTGTCGGCGTACCGCATCGTGCAGGAGGCGCTCAGCAACGCGATGCGGCACGCGCCGGGGGCGGAGGTGCGCGTCGAGACCGGGTACGGGGCCACCGGGGTCACGGTCCGCGTCACCAACTCCGCACCGGGCCGGGCCGCTTCGCTTTCGGCGGGCGCCGGGCACGGCCTGCTCGGCATGCGCGAGCGCACCACGATGCTGGGCGGCGAACTGGCCGTCGGACCCACGCCCGAGGGCGGCTGGGAAGTGACCGCGATCCTGCCCGACTCAGCCGCTCCTATGAGGGACGTTCCATGACCCATGAACCGCCGCCCATCCGCGTACTGATCGCCGACGACCAGATGATGGTCCGCCAGGGCTTCACGGTGCTGCTCGACGCCGAGCCCGGCATCGAGGTGGTCGGCCAGGCGGTGGACGGGCTCGACGCCGTCGCCAAGGTCGCCGAACTGGCCCCCGACGTCGTCCTGATGGACATCCGGATGCCCGGCCTCGGCGGCATCGAGGCGACGCGCCGCGTCACGGCCCCGGCCGGCGCGACGGTGAAGGTGCTGATCCTGACCACCTTCGACCTGGACGAGTACGTGTACGAGGCGCTGCGCGCGGGCGCGTCCGGCTTCCTGCTGAAGGACGCGTCGGCCGCGGAACTCGCCCAGGCGGTACGGGTGGTGGCGGCCGGCGAGGCGCTGCTCGCGCCGAACATCACGAAGCGGCTGATCGCCGAGTTCTCCCGGGTGACGGCCGGTTCCGCCGTGCGCACCCCGGTCGGGCAGCGCGCGGCGGGCCTGACGGAGCGCGAGACCGAGGTGCTGGTCCTGATCGCCCAGGGGCTGTCGAACGGGGAGATCGCCGGGCGGCTGGTCGTGGCGGAGCAGACGGTGAAGACCCACGTCGGCCGCATCCTGGGCAAGCTGGGGCTGCGGGACCGGACGCAGGCGGCGGTCTTCGCGTACGAGACGGGGCTGGTGCGGCCGACGGGGTACTGAGGGGGCGCCGAGGGGGCCTGTGGGATTCGGTTTCGGGGGTGCTTTGCAGCCGCCGCGGCGATGTTGAATACCTGCGGCAACACTGGCCGTACAGGCCTGAAGAAACCCCGACGAAGAGGAACTCTCCGTGAACCGCATCGTGCCCACCGACACCCTCCGCGCCCGCATCCGCGGCTGTCTGCTCGGGGGTGCGATCGGTGATGCCCTCGGCAATCCGATCGAGTTCCTCTCCCTGCCCGCGATCCGCGGCACTTACGGTGCGGCCGGGATCACCGGGCTGGTGCCCGAGGGGGACGGGGTCGTCGGGCGGGTCACCGACGACACGCAGATGACCCTCTTCACCGCCGAGGGGCTCATCCGCGCCCGGGAGACGCCGGGCGCGGCCACCGGGGCCGTCCGCAACGCCTACCTCCGCTGGCTGGAGACCCAGAACCACCCCGCCCCGCCGCCCGCGGCGGACGGGTGGCTGCGCCGCCAGCCGTGGCTGTACGCGCGCCGGGCGCCCGGCAACGCCTGCCTGTCCGGGCTGCAGCACACCCACGTCCCCGACCCGCACCGCCCCCTCGACGGCACCCCCGGGCCCGTCAACTCGCAGTCCAAGGGCTGCGGAACGGTCATGCGCTCGGCGCCCTTCGGGCTCACCGGCGCGTCCGCCGCCGAGGCCTTCGACCTGGCCGCCCGCTGCGCGCAGATCACGCACGGGCACCCCACCGGGTACTACGCGGCCGGTGCGTTCGCCGCGATCGTGCGGCATCTGCTGGAGGGCGACTCCCTGGAGGGCTCCGTGCTCAGAGCCCTGGAGCTGCTGGCCCGCTTCCCCGGCCACGAGGAGACGACGGCGGCGCTGCGCGCGGCCCTCGCGCTGGCCGCCGACGGCGCGCCCACGCCCGAGAAGGCCGAGACGCTCGGCGGCGGCTGGATCGCCGAAGAGGCCCTCGCCATCGCCGTGTACGCCGCGCTCGCCCACCCGCACCCCGGCTCCGTGGCCGAGGCCCTCCTGCTGTCCGTCAACCACTCCGGCGACAGCGACTCCACCGGCTCCCTCTGCGGCAACCTCCTCGGCGCCCTGCACGGCGACGCGGCCCTCCCGCCGTACTGGCTGGCGCAGACCGAAGGCCGCGCGGTCGTAGCGGAGTTGGCCGACGACCTCTCGTACGCCTTCCACTCCCACGGCCGGCCGGTCTTTCCTGCCGAGCGCTACCCGCACAATTGACCTTGTCTGCCTCGGTGTTGGCAATTCGCTCCGTCTTCACCCGGACGGATGACCGTTTGCCGCGCGGCCGGAAGGTGTTTTCGGCTGCAGTCCTAATGTCGGACCATGGTGACTTCGCCTCACGAGGCATCACACCGGATCTTCCAGGACCGTCCTGAGATCCTTGCCCCGGTGTTCCGGATCCTCGGCGTGCCGCTGCCGGTCAAGGCGGCCGTCGAGGTGCTCACGGCGGATGTCACGGAGATCCGTCCGCTGGAGCGGCGCGTGGACAGCGTGCTGCGCATCGAGCCGCCCGACGGCAATGGTTTTCTGCTGGCCATCGAGGCGCAGGGGTGCCGTGACCGGGCGAAGGAGGCCAGCTGGGCGTACTAGGTCTCCTACCTGAAAGCGAAGTACGGCTGCCCGGCGCTGCTGCTGGTGATCTGCCAGGACCGGGCCACCGCCGGCTGGGCGGCCGGGCCCTTCCGGCTGGGTCCGGAGGGCTGGACCGCGCTCACCCTGCATCCGCTGGTTCTGGGGCCCGGCAACATCCCGTTGATCACCGATCAGGAAGAGGCCGCCCGGGACCTGGCGCTGGCGGCCTTCTCGGCTATGACACATGGCAGCAACAGGGACGCTCCGGCCATACTGGAAGCGCTGGCGTGTGCGCTGCGGACGGCCGACCAGGATACGGCCCTGTACTACTCGGAGCTGGTGGAGATCGGCCTGGGGGACACCCCGGCGAGAGACATCTGGAGGAAACTGATGCCAGGCACCTACATTCCCCCGGGAGGCACCTACTTCCCCGGCCGCGGCACGATCTTCGAGGAGATGTACCTCGAAGCCAAGGCCGAGGGTCAGGTGAAGGAGCGGGTGCAAATCGTTCTGCGGGTGCTGGAGAACCGCGGAATCCCCGTCGAGGCCGCCGTCCGGGAGCGGGTCACCGCGTGCAGCGACCTGGACGCCCTGGGCCGATGGCTGGACCGTGCCTTCGTGGTCGGCCAGGCCGAGGAACTCTTCGGCGAGGAGTAGCGGACCGGGGGCTTCGGCCCCCGGCCCTACGTCCGCGGCCCCAGGCGCGGCGGCCCCCGCGCCGGTAGCGTCACCGTCCATGAAGATCGTCGAACCGCCCCGCGCCCCTGCGCAGCGCAAGCGCGACGTGCTGGAGCGGCTGCGCAGCGAGCTGGACGTCTGGGTCGCCTCGGCCGATGCCGACGGTGTGCCGTGTCTGGTGCCGCTGTGGTTCGTGTGGCACGGCGAGGCGCTCTGGCTGGCCACCCGTGCCACCAACCCGACAGGCCGCAACCTCCGGAACGCGGGCCGCGCCCGGCTCGCGTTCGGGCACACGCGGGACGTCGTGCTCATCGACGGCACGGTGGAGGCCTTCGCCGCGGGCGAGGTGCCGGGCCGGGCGGCGGACGCGTTCGCGGAGCGGACGGGGTGGGATCCCCGCAACAGCGGCCGGTCGTATGCCTACTTCAGGGTCGTCCCGCACGCCGTGCAGGCCTGGCACGAGGAGCACGAGCTCCCCGGCCGGCACCTGATGCGCGACGGGGTGTGGACCGTGGTCTGATGGTCCCGTGAGCCGCGCCGTCGAGGAGTCCAACCGCCGTCTGCTGCGCGCCCGGGACGCGATGGACCGGGCCTATGCGCAGCCCCTCGACGTTCCCGCGCTCGCGCGGATCGCGCACGTCTCCGAGGCGCACTTCACCCGCACCTTCCGGGCCGCCTTCGGGGAGACGCCGCACCGGTACCTGCAGCGGCGGCGGGTCGAGCGGGCCATGTTCCTGCTGCGGGAGACCCGGCGGCCGGTCACCGAGATCTGTTTCGAGGTCGGGTTCGGCAGTCTCGGGACGTTCAGCCGGACGTTCCGCGACATCGTGGGGCACTCCCCGCGGGAGTACCGCAAGCGGACGCCGGCCACCGTGCACGTGCCCAACTGCTTTGCCATGGCATGGACGCGGCCCAGCAGTTAGAGCGGCTCGAGCAGTTTCGGAGAAGTTTTGCGGCTGCGGGGGCTCCTAGGCTGATGCACATGTTCAACGCCATCACGCAATCGCAGATATACGTCCTCGACCAGGACGAGGCCCTCGACTTCTACGTCGGCAAGCTCGGCCTGGAGGTGGCCGCCGACGTGCCCCTCGGGTTCATGCGGTGGCTCACCGTCTCCGTCCCCGGCGAGCCCGGCCGGCAGATCCTGCTGGAGAAGCCCGGCGCCCCGGCGATGTCCGAGGAGACGGCCCAGCAGGTCCGCGAGTTGGTGACCAAGGGGGCGATGGGCGGCTGGCTCATCTTCACCACAAACGACTGCCGCAAGACCTACGAGACCCTGCTCGCCCGGGGCGTCGAGTTCACCGAGGGGCCGACGGAGCGCCCGTACGGGATCGACTGCGGGCTGCGGGACCCCTTCGGCAACCGCATCCGGTTCACCCAGCCGCTCGGCTGACGGGCGTTCAGGCGCCGTACGGGCGCTTCGTCCGCGCCTCGCGCAGGGCCAGGGCCCACCAGCCGAGCTGGTCGAGCAGCACCTTGGCCGCCCCGGCCGCGGACTGGCCGGCCGCCTCGTCCAGGTGGCGGCCGGAGCCGTCCAGCTTGCCCCAGGGGCTGTGGAAGCTGACCGTCTCGCGGATGGTCACCGCGTGCAGCTCGGCGAAGACCGGGCGCAGGTGCTCCACGGCGCGCAGACCGCCGGAGAGTCCGCCGTAGGAGACGAAGGCCACGGGCTTGGCCTGCCACTGGGTGTAGTGCCAGTCGATGAGCTGCTTCAGGGAGGCGGGGTAACTGTGGTTGTACTCGGGGGTGATGACGACGAAGGCGTCCGCCCCGGCCAGGCGCGGTGTCACGGCGGCGAGGGCGGCGGCGTCCTCCGGGCCGGGATCGCGGCTGAGGCTGGCCGGCAGCGGGTGGTCGGCGAGGTCGATGACGTCGGTCTCGACGTCGTCGCGCTGCGCGGTCTGCAGGGCGAGCCAGTTGGCCACCGTGGGGCCGAAGCGGCCCTCACGCGTGGAGGAGACGATGACGGCGAGGCGGTAGGGGCGCTCGGACGTGACGGGCATGGAGGGTGCGGAGGATGCGGAGGACATGAAGGGTCTTCTCCCCGTGTCGTGGCGTGAAGCGGTACGGGGAGAAGCCTTCAACCTCAACAAAGGTTGAGGTCAAGTCCGGCCGTGTCCTGCCGCGCCCGTCAGAAGATGTCCGGGCACCACGGCCGCGCCGCCGTGCGCAGCACCGGCTCCGCGCGGGCGGCCGCCCCCGGGCTCTCCTCCGCGACCCGGCCCAGCGCGGCCAGCCGCAGCACGGACTCGTCACCGAGGTACAGCGCCCCCAAGTCGCCCACCCCCAGCACCAGTTCGGCCGGGCGCCGGGTGGGCGTGCAGCTCGCGCCGTCCGGCCCGGCCTCCAGCAGCCAGCGCCCGCCGGCCAGGCCCTGCGGGTCGGCGACCTCCAGGACGAGCGAGCCGGGGCAGGCGTAGGTGCGGGCGGCCAGCAGGGCCGGCACGTCGAGCGGGCGCAGCCACAGGAAGTCCGCGTGGGTGAGCACCCGGGCCGCCCGCGGGTCCGGCAGCAGCAGCGGGAGCAGGTCGTCGGGGGCGCGCAGGCCCGTGGTGACCTTGGTGACCCAGTCGATCGTCAGCAGGAAGTGCCACAGGGCGCGCTCCGCAGCGGGGGAGACGGCCACGAGGTCGCGCACGCCGGCCGAGCACAGCGGGCGCTTGGCCTCCCAGACGTCGTCGCCGGTGTAGGCGACCAGGCCGTCGACGCGCCCCTCGGGCGAGCGGTACACCGCGTAGAACGGCTCGGTCCAGGTGAAGCCGTGCCGCGGCAGGTCGCCCGTGGCGAACCGCCACCAGCGCTCGGCCCGGTCGACGGCGCCGTGCCGCAGCGTCCGCAGCCGCTCGTGCAGGGCGGGGCCGAGCTCGCGGACGGCGGCGCCGTCGACGAGGTCGACGCGGCCGCCGCACTCCGGGCCCGCGTAGCGGCCGGAGAGCCCGGTGCGGGCCGTCTCCACCTCCCACTCGGTGACCCAGGTGGCCGGGCCGAAGCCGTGGCGCCCGTAGATCGGGTACTCGGCGGAGATCAGCGTGGCCGCGGCGTCGCCGCGCTCCTTGGCGGCCCGCAGGTCGCGCTCCATCATCGTGCCGAGCAGGCCGCGCCTGCGGTGCGTCGGTGCGACGGTGACGTTGCAGACCGCGTTCGCGGGCACGGACGCGCCGCCCGGCACGGAGATCCGCTGCGCGAAGCTGCGGAACGTGGCCACGCAGCGCCCGTCGTCGAATGCGCCCTGTGTACGGCCCAGGTCCATGCCCGCCAGGCGTATCTCCACCTCCTCCTTGGGCACCACAGGCGGCCTGAGGAAGCCGGTGCGCATGACGCGCAGCCAGTCGGGCAGGTCGGAGTCGTCGAGCGTGCGGATCGATGGGTGGGCCGGGCGAGGACTCACAGGGCTCATGGAGGCACGCTAGGGGTGGCCCCACATCGCCCGCACGCCAATTTTCCTGGCCGCCACACGGCGCTCACACGCCCATGGTCACGTGAGGAGATCGTCCACCTGCGCCTCGCCGTCGCGGTACCGGCGCGCGATCTCCGCACCGCAGTCGTCCGCGGTCTGCTGCAGCAGGCGGCGACGGGCCGACACCTGCCGCTCGTACCCGGCCAGCCGCGCCATCCCCTCGCGCAGCTCCTGCTCGGTCCGGGCCTCCGGGTCCGAGAGTCCCACCTCGGAGAGCATCTCCTCGGCCAGTTGCCGGTACTCGTCGCCGACCGGCGTGCCCAGCCGCACGTGCCGGGCGGACGAGCGGTGCGCGGAAGGGCTGTCCGCGAGGATCTCCGGCAGCCGCTCCACGACGGGCGAACCCGGTGCAGAGCGGCGGGACAGCTCGGCGCGCAGGATGTCGACACGGCCCTGGAGCAGCCGGCGCACGTAGCTGAGATCCGCCTCCTCCCGCTGCGCGTCGCGGAGCCGCGTCCGCAGCTCCGCGAGGCCGACGTCCGCCAGCCTGCCCGAGCGCTGGCTCGGGGGCCGGGGCGCGAGGGCGTTGCGCAGGGCGCCCGCCGTGTCCACTGCCGTGGTGTCCAGTGCCTTGCGTGTCGTCATGGCCGCCATCCGTCCCCTAGGGCCCCTGGGGCGGCGCGCATGGAGCACCGCCTGCACGCATCGTGCCACCGAGCGCGCCCCCCGCGCAGGGTCTCGCCACCCGAACGGCCCTGTCGCCGTACGAGGCATCATGGTCGGTATGCGTGCTGTGGTGCAGAGGGTGAACGGGGCGAGCGTCGTCGTGGACGGCGAGGTGGTCGGCGAAATCGTCGGAGCCGGGCTGTGCGTGCTCGTCGGGGTGACGCACGACGACACGGCGGCGAAGGCGGCGCAACTGGCCCGCAAGCTGTGGTCCCTGCGGGTGCTGGAGGACGAGAAGTCCTGTTCGGACGTGGGGGCGCCGCTGCTGGTGATCTCCCAGTTCACGCTTTACGGTGACGCGCGCAAGGGGCGCCGGCCCACGTGGAACGCGGCGGCCCCCGGCGGGGTGGCCGAGCCGTTGGTGGACGAGGTCGTCGCGCAACTCCGGGCGCTGGGCGCCCACGTGGAGACCGGGCGCTTCGGCGCTGACATGAAGGTGGCCCTGACGAACGATGGGCCGTTCACGGTGCTGGTGGAGGTCTGAGCGCCCCGAAGGGGCGCGGGGAACTGCGCGAGTAACCGGAGACGGCCCGCACCCGTGCGACGACGGGTGCGGGCCGGTGGGTGGCTGATCGCGCAGTTCCCCGCGCCCCTTTACGGGGCGCTACGGCTCGACCACGACCTCCTGTGACGCCGCCGTGCCCTCCCCCACGAGGAGCGCCGCGTCCAGCGGCACGTTTCGCTTGACCAGGGCCAGGGCGATCGGCCCGAGCTCGTGGTGGCGGGCCGAGGTCGTGACGAAGCCCAGCTGGCGGCCCTCCGGTCCGTCCGAAGCCAGCCGCACGGCTGCCCCGTGGCCCGGCAGGGTCACCCCGCTCCCGTCCAGGTGCAGGAAGACCAGCCGTCGCGGCGGCTTCCCCAGGTTGTGGACGCGGGCCACCGTCTCCTGGCCGCGATAGCAGCCCTTCTGCAGGTGGACGGCCACACCGATCAGGCCCAGCTCGTGCGGGATGGTGCGGTGGTCGGTCTCCAGGCCGAGCCGGGGCCGGTGCGCCTCGACCCGCAGGGCTTCAAGGGCGAGGACGCCCGCCGCGGGGCCGTGTGCCCCGGCGAACGCCTCCAGCCGCTCGCGCGGCAGGAAGAGGTCGCGCCCGTGCGGCGTCTCCCGCACCACCACGTCGGCGTCCGCCTCGGCGATCGAGCCGGCGGGCAGGTGCACGACGGCGATGTCCGCGGTCCGGTCGGCGACGTCGACCCGGTAGAAGAACTTCATGCTCTCCAGGTAGGCGATCAGCGCCTCCTGGGTCCCGGGCTCCACGTGGGCCCAGGTCGTCTCCCCGTCGTCGACCAGGTACAGCGCGTGCTCGATGTGACCGTGCGGCGAGAGGACCAGCGCCTCGGCCGCATGGCCGGGCGGCAGTTCGCTCACGTGCTGGGTGAGCAGCAGGTGCAGCCAGCTCAGCCGGTCCGGGCCGGTGACCGTGAGGACCCCGCGGTGCGAGAGGTCGACGAAACCGGACCCGCCGGCGAGCGAGCGCTGCTCGCGGAACAGGTCGCCGTAGTGTGCGGCGACGCCTTCGTCCGGGCCCTCGGCGGGGACGGCGCCGGGCAGCGACAGCAGAGGGCTCTTCGATGGAAGCAGCATGATCTCAAGCCTACGGCGCCTCGGGGGACTCCTTCGCGGCGCACTGTGTGCACCGGCCGAAGATCGCGAAGTGCTTCATGTCGGTGTCGAAGCCGAAGTCCTCGCGCAGCTTCGCGGTGAAGTCCGCGGCCACCGACAGGTCGGCCTCGATCACCTCCGTGCAGTCACGGCACACGAGGTGTATGTGGTGGTGCCGGTCGGCCAGGTGGTAGGTCGGCGCGCCGTGCCCGAGGTGGGCATGGCTGACCAGCCCCAGCTCCTCCAGCAGCTCCAGCGTCCGGTAGACCGTCGAGATGTTCACCCCGCCCGCGGTCTTGCGGACCTCGGTCAGGATGTCGTCCGGCGTCGCGTGCTCGAGACGGTCGACCGCCTCCAGGACGAGCTGGCGCTGCGGGGTCAGCCGGTAGCCGCGCTTACGGAGGTCGCTCTGCCAGTCGGTGTCCACCACGCCTCCAGTCTAGGAGGCTTCACCGGCCGCGTACCCCCTTCAGATATCCGGCCAGGGCGGCGACCGCCGCCGGGTTGCGCGGGCTCTCGACCAGGTCGACGTAGTCCAGCACGAAGATGCGGCCGTTCTTGACGGCCGGGACGTCCGCCAGCGGCGGGTAGGACGTCAGGAACTTCTTCTTCTGCTCGGCGCTCACGTCCCCGTAGTTGTTGATCACGATGACGTCCGGCCGGCGCTCGACGACGGTCTCCCAGCCGACCTCCGTCCACGAGTCCTTCAGGTCCTTCATCACGTTCTCGCCGCCGGCCTTGGCGATGATGTCGTGCGGAGCGGCGAACGCGCCCGCCGTCGTCGGCTTGTCCTGGCCGCTGTCGTAGAGGAAGACCTTCGGCCGGCTGCCGTCCTGCGGCAGCTGCGCCTGCGCTTCGGCGACCTGCTTCTTGGAGTCCGCGATCAGCTTCGCGGCCCGGTCCTCCACGTCGAAGATCCTGCCCAGGTTCTCCAGGTCGGTGTAGAGCGCCTCCAGCGGGGGCATCACGCCGCGTGCCTTGCTGCTCCCGCCGTTGTGGCAGGACTCGGTGAGCACGTACGAGCCGACGCCGAGTTTCTTCAGTGCGTCGGGCGTGAAGCCGCTGCCCTCGCCGAAGCCGTAGTTCCAGCCGGCGAAGACCCAGTCGGCCTTGGCGTCCAGGACGAGCTCCTTGGTGATCTCCTTATTGGAGAGCTGTTTGACCGTGCTGTAGCCGTTCTTCCACGGCACTGTTCTTTCGGCGATTCGGCCGCCCTTGTAGTCCGGCGCCACGTAGCCCGCCATGTGGTCCTCCAGGCCGAGCGCGAACATGATCTCGGCCATGTTGACGTCGTTCGTCACGACCCGCTGAGGCGCCTTGTCGTACGTGGTCTTCACGCCGCAGTTCTCGATCGTGACGGGATAACGGCCGGAGGCCTTCGCGGAGTTGTCGTCCGCGCCTTCGGTCACTTTCGCGCCGCACCCCGTCAGGGCGAACGCGGCGAACAGGGCAACGGCGGTACGAGGGGCGCGCATGAGGTCCTTACGGTTCACTGGTCGGTCAGACGGTTCAGGCGGTCGAAGAGCAACTGCGGTGCACCGGTGACCGGATGCGGCACGCGATGCGCCTGCACGCCGAAGACGTCGGCGAGCAGTTCGGCGCTCAGCACGTCGTGCGGCGGGCCGGAGGCGACGATGCGGCCGCCCGCGATGACGTACAGGACATCGCAGTGCGTGGCCGCGAGGTTGAGGTCGTGCAGGGCGGCAAGAACGGTCAGACCCGAAGTGCGCACCAGGGACAGCACCTCCAACTGCTGGGCGATGTCCAGGTGGTTGGTCGGCTCGTCCAGGACGAGCACCTCGGGCTGCTGCGCCAGGGCGCGGGCGATCAGCACGCGCTGCTTCTCGCCGCCGGAGAGCGTCAGGAAGCCCCGGCCGGCCAGGTGCGCGGCGCCGGTCCGGGCGAGGGCGGCGGTGCAGGCCTCGGTGTCGGCCGCCGTGACGCGGCCCGCAGCGCCCTGGTGCGGCAGCCGGCCCATCGCGACGACCTCGGCGGCGGTGAAGTCGAACTCGCTGCCCGACTCCTGCGGCAGTGCGGCCAGTCGGCGGGCGCCCTCGCGCGCGGTCAGCGCGTGCAGGTCGTCACCGCCGAGCAGGACGCGCCCGGCGGTCGGCCGCAGGGCGCGGTAGACGCAGCGCAACAGGGTCGACTTCCCGCTGCCGTTGGGGCCCACGAGTCCCACGAACCGCCCGCTGCCCGCCCGGAGCGCGATGCCCTCGACGAGCCGGGCCCCCGCGATCTCGACCGACAGGTTCTCGATGTCCACCTGCATCAGGCACCTCCGAAGGTGTAGCCGCGGCGGCGCATCAGCAGCACGAAGCAGGGCACGCCGAGGAGGGCGGTGATGACGCCGACGGGCAGTTCGACGGGCGCCAGCAGCAGCCGGGAGAGCGTGTCGACCCACACCAGCAGCACCGCGCCCAGCAGCGGCGCCACGGCCAGCACCCGGCGGTGGTCGGCGCCGACGAGCATGCGGGCGACGTGCGGGACCATCAGGCCGACGAAGCCGATGGCCCCGCTGACGGCGACGACGGCCCCGGTGACGGCCGCCGTCACGACGAACAGGCTGCGGCGCAGCCGGGCGGGGTCGACGCCCAGCGCGGCCGCGGTCTCGTCGCCCATGGCCAGGGCGTTGAGGCTGCGCGCGCACCACAGCAGCCACCCCAGTCCGGCGAGGACGGCGGCCGCTGCGATCGGCAGGTTCGCCCAGGTGGCCCCGCCCAGGCTGCCCAGCAGCCACATCATGGCCGAGCGGGCGGCCTCGCCGCGCTCGGCGTTGAAGACCATGAGCGTGGTGACGGCGGAGAAGCCGTAGAACATGGCGCTGCCGGTCAGGACGAGTCGCAGCGGCGTCAGCCCGCGCGGGGTGCGCGCGGCCGCGTAGACGAGTGCCATCGCGCCCAGCGCGGAGGCGAACGCGGCCGAGGACAGCGCCCAGACGCCGAGCGAGCCCAGCGCGCCGAACAGCAGCACGGCGTTGGCGCCGACCGCGGCGCCGGAGGAGATGCCCAGGACGAACGGGTCGGCCAGCGCGTTGCGGACCATGGCCTGCACGGCCACGCCGACGGCGGAGAGCCCCGCGCCGACGACGGCGGCCAGCAGGGCGCGCGGGAAGCGCAGTTCCCAGACGATGGTGTAGGCGGAGGACTCGTCCGCGGAGAGGGTGCCGCCGGTCAGCCCGGCGCAGAGGTACCGCAGCACCTCGGACCAGGACAGGCCGGAGGCGCCGAGCGCGACGCCGCACAGCAGTGAGGCGAGGAGGGCCGCGGCCAGCCCGGCGATCAGCGGCGGCAGCGGCAGCCGGCGGGCCGCCCGGGTCGTCGGTGCGGTGCCCTGATGGGTGCTGTCCTGATGGCTGATGGCCACGGGGCGTACGCCTTCGCCTCGTGCCGCTTCCGTACGTACAGGGCGTCCCCGGGGAAGGGCCTCCCCTCGCAGTCCACGGCGAGTGAGCAGGGAGCTACACGCGCCGCGGGCGATCGGACTCGCGGAGGGGACCCGGGGGTTCCCTCCGCCTACCGTTGCGGGTCAGTGCCGGACTTCGACCGGCTTTCCCCGCGGTGCGCTGAGGTGATGCTGGATCAGGCTTCCGGGTTCTCCGGGTTGTACGGAGTGCCGTCCTGGCGGTAGAAGGCGACGCCGTCCGGGCCGTCCTCGGGCAGGTTCCGCGCCCACTCCTGGAGGTCGGCGACCTTCTTCAGGTGCGCCGACATGTACGGGCGCAGCGGCACCTCGGGGGTGGCCTTCTCGCCGACCCACATCAGGTCGCCCTTGACGTACCCGTACAGGCGCTTGCCGCCGGAGTACGGGCCGGAGGCCGCGGTCCGGGCGACGGCGTCCGTGGCCAGGTCGATCTGCGGCTTGTTCTCCGCCAGCTCGCCGTACCAGACCTCGGCGACGCCGGAGTCGCGGGTCATGACGACCTCGACCTTGCGGTCCTCGGTCACGCGCCAGAAGCCGCTCTCGGTCTCGATCGGCTTGACCGGCTTGCCCGCGGCGTCGAGCACCCATGTGTGCGAGACGTATTCCAGGAAGTCCCGGCCGTCGTGCGTGAAGATCACTTCCTGGCCGAAGTTGCACTTCTCGGCGCCGGGGAAGTCCGCGACGCCCGCACCCTCCCACCGGCCGAGGAGGAAGAGCAGCGGGGCGACGTCCGGGTGGAGGCCGGAGGGAATCTCGATCATGAGTGGGCTCAGACGATCTGTAGGGGACGGATGCTCGGGCGGCCGATGCGGGGCGTCGGCGTCAGCGCTGGCCCTGGTACAGCTTCTTCCAGGTCAGCCCGGCGAACGCGACGACGCCGACGCCGACCAGGACCAGCAGGGTGGTGAAGAAAGCCTCAAGCACGAGTGCGCTCCTCGGTCGGAGGGTGTGTATGTGTACGGAAGTACGGACCGGGGACGAGTCTAGTCGGCCGTGCCGGGAGCGGCGCTGTGAGGTGGATCCGGCCGGTCCTAGAGTGATCGCATGGCGAACAAGAAGCTCGTGATCAAGGTGACGGCGGGCGCGGACGCGCCGGAGCGGTGCTCGCAGGCGTTCACGGTGGCGGCGGTGGGCGTCGCCAGCGGCGTCGAGGTGTCGTTGTGGCTGACGGGGGAGTCGACGTGGTTCGCCCTCCCCGGGCGCGCCGCGGAGTTCGAGCTGCCGCACGCGGCCCCGCTGCCGGACCTGATCGAGGGGATCCTGGCCGGGGGCGGTGTGATCACGGTGTGCACGCAGTGCGCGGCGCGCCGGGACATCGAGGAGTCGGACCTGATCGAGGGAGCCCGCATCGCGGGGGCGCAGGTGTTCGTGGCCGAGGCGATGGGGGACGGGGTCCAGGCGCTGGTGTACTGACGCGCTACTTCTTGCCGTCCAGCTCGTCCCACCACTGATCGGACTCCTCGTCCCCGGAGGGGTCGTCCCACCACCGGTCCTCCGGCCCGCGGCGATTGGCGACGATCGCCGCGACCGGCGGAATCACCATCGCGAACAGGCACATCCCCACGGCCGCCGGCACGGACCACAGGCGCACGACGGCCCAGGCCAGGACGAACATGCCGATGCAGGTGCCCATCATGGCGAAGTACATGCGCCGTCGCCGTGCGTACACAGTTCAACGGTACGACCGGACCCCGCAACGTGCGAAGGGCCGCACTCCTCCCATCGTGGCGTCCAACCCCGGGAGTGCGGCCCTCCGGTCCTCAGACGGCGATGGCCACCTCGGTCAGCCCGCCCTGCTGGGCGACGACCTTGCGGTCCGCCGTGGCGCCCGGCACGAGCGCGCGCAGCGTCCACGTGCCCTCGGCCGCGTAGAAGCGGAACTGTCCGGTCGCCGAGGTGGGCACCTCGGCGGTGAACTCGCCGCTGCTGTCGAGGAGTCGGACGTAGCCGGACACCGGCTGCCCGTCACGGGTCACGGAACCCTGGATGGTGGTCTCACCGGTTTTGGCGGTCGACGCGTCGGGGCCGCCGGCCTTTGCTCCGCACATGCTGTGATCCTTCGGGGTAGAGGACGTGGTCAGTTGGCGCCGAGCTCGATCGGCACGCCGACGAGCGAGCCGTACTCGGTCCACGAGCCGTCGTAGTTGCGCACGTTCGGCTGGCCGAGCAGCTCGTGCAGGACGAACCAGGTGTGCGCGGAGCGCTCGCCGATGCGGCAGTAGGCGATGGTGTCCTTGCCCAGGTCCACGCCCGCGCTCCGGTAGACCTCCTCGAGCTCGGCGTCGGACTTGAAGGTGCCGTCGTCGTTGGCCGCCTTGGACCACGGGATGTTGCGCGCGGTGGGCACGTGGCCGGGGCGCTGCGACTGCTCCTGCGGGAGGTGCGCGGGCGCCAGCAGCTTGCCGCTGAACTCGTCGGGCGAGCGCACGTCGACGAGGTTCAGGGTGCCGATGGCGGCGGCGATGTCGTCGCGGAAGGCGCGGATGGAGGTGTCCTGCGGCTGCGCCCGGTACGCGGTGCGGGGGCGCTGCGGGACCTCGGCGACCAGGTCGCGGGAGTCCAGCTCCCACTTCTTGCGGCCGCCGTCGAGGAGGCGGACGTCCTGGTGGCCGTAGAGCTTGAAGTACCAGTGGGCGTACGCGGCGAACCAGTTGTTGTTGCCGCCGTAGAGGACGACGGTGTCGTCGTTGGCGATGCCCTTCGAGGACAGCAGCTCCTCGAAGCCGGCCTGGTCGACGAAGTCGCGGCGGACCGGGTCCTGGAGGTCGGTCTTCCAGTCGATCCGGATGGCCGTCTTGATGTGGTTCTTGTCGTAGGCGGACGTGTCCTCGTCGACCTCGACGATCACGGTCCTGGAGTCGGCGGCGTCGATGCGGTCCTGGACCCAGTCGGCGTCCACCAGGACGTCACTGCGGCTCATGCTGTTCTCCTCCGGGGCGAGATGGGGGTCCCCCCATGCCCGTTCAGGGCTATGGGGGAGGGTGCGCGCGGCGATGCGGCGGCGGTGAGGCAAGGAGACGGCCGGGGGCCGTGGGGGAGAGCGCGGGGGAGGGCGTGCGGGAGCCGTCCCCGTCAGACACGGCGACAGAGCGTGGCGGAGAGGCGGCACAGGTCGACTGCCCGCCGCTTCGTGAGATCCGCCTGTCGCTTCATAGAAGGGATCGTAGGGACGGGCGGGGACGTGTGTCACCGTCGTGTCGCATATTGGGATGCGCCGTCTCGTCTGGCGGGATTTTGCGGGGTGCCCCGCACCTCGGGGCTGCCGCCCCGGTCCTGCTGTACTGCTGTGCGGGCATAAGCGTCTCGCACGTTGGGACGAGCGGGTCCGTCGTGGTTGCTCGCGCAGTTCCCCGCGCCCCTTACGGGGCGCGTGACGGGGCGCCTGGCGGGGCGATAAGCCCCCCGCCTTCATCAGCCCGCCAGGCTGACGTCGGAGCCCGTCAGGGTGATGTCGACGCCCGTCGGTGTCGCCTCGACCTTGTCCAGCTTGAGGCCCTTCGGCAGGCCCGTGATCCGGCGGTCGAAGTCCGTCTTCTTCCGGACGGCCTCTTCCACGCCCGGGATGCCCTGCGCCGGGACCTCGTCCGCGTGGACCCGTACGGTGCTGCCGTCCACGATCGACACGGAGGAGACGACGCTGCGCTCGATGTCCTGGCCCATGATCTTCACGTGGCCGGTGACCTTGACCTTGCCCGTCTGGCCCTGGCCGGCGTAGCCGACGGTGGCGCCGGGTTCGCCGACGGCCTTCGTCAGGTCCTCGTACGAGATGTGGGCGGTGCCGCTCGCGCGGTTGGCGACGGCGGAGGTGAAGCTGCTGTTGATGCGGACGCCGTGCAGCTGGGCGTCGAAGCCGCTGACGCGTATGGAGTGGCCGCCGGACTCGGCGGTGATGCCCCCGTCGAGCTTGACGTCGACCTCGTCGAGGCGGGAGTCCGCGATCTGGGTCAGGAAGGGGAAGCCCTTGATGGAGACGTCGGGCGTGCCCGAAAGGCCCTGGCTGTTACGGATCTTGTCGGCGGCCTGGTTCTCGGCGATGTAGACGGCCGCCCGGTCGGCGCCCACGAAAAGGGCTCCCAGGACGATCACGACGATCAGTGTTGCCCGTATTCCGCGCATCCGCTTTCGCTCCCCCACCCGTTCGGATCGGTCTCGGCACCCCCGGCATGTCCGTCGAGCCTAACCGGACGGATCAGGTGAAAGCCGGGGGGCCGGTGCAACCGTTCTGTAACTGATCAGGTCGCGGGTCGGCCGCGGGTCAGGTGAGCGCCCTGCCGAGGACGTAGACCACCGGCGCGGCCAGCGCCAGCGGGAGCGCAACGCCCGCCGTCATGTGGACGAAACGGGACGGGTAGTCGTAACTCGCCACGCGCAGGCCCACCAGCGCACAGGCGCCGGCCGCCAGGCCCAGCAGTGCGGCGGACGCGCCGAGCCCGGTCAGGCTCCCGCCCGCGACCCCCGCGCCCGCGGCCGCGATCAGCGCGACGACCGGCGAGGCGACGGACGGCAGCGGCAGCGCACGGGCCAGCACGGCCGCGGCCACGCCGAGCGCCCCGGTCACCACGGCGCGGTGGTCCGCCGCCAGGTGTCCGGCCGCCAGGACCGCCAGCGCCGCCGACGCGGACGCGGCCGTCAGCCCGTACAGCCGCTCGTCGGGCGAGGCCTGGCTGCGCAGTTGCAGCACGACGACCAGCAGCACCCACACGCCCAGCGTGCCCAGCACGACCTTCGGCGCCTGCCCGGCGTCCGTGGCCAGCAGGCCGATGTCGGCGGCCACGCCGCCGAGGAACGCGAGCGCGATGCCCTGCCGCGCGGGCCACATGCCGTTCAGCCGGAACCAGCCCGCCGCGGTCACCGCCTGCAGCAGCACCACGGGCACGGCCAGCGCGGGCCGCCCCAGCGGCGCGGCGGCCGCCAGCAGGGCCGCGAGCACCGTCGTGAGCAGAGCGGGCCGAAGGCCCGGCGACAGGATCTGCGGCCGGCCCTCGGCCCTGGCCTTCTCCGCCGCGGTCATCGGCCGCTCGGCGAGCGCCGGTTCGGCCGCGGCCGCGACGACCACCGGCACGGGCGCGGGCTCCGGCTCGTACGCCGGGACCTGGTGCGCCGGCATCGGCTGGGACACATAGGAGTCGTAGGGGGCCGGGTCGTCCTGCACGAGCGGCTGCTGCCAGGTCGAGGTGTCCCAGGTCTGGGTCTGCCAGGTCTGGGTCATCGACTCGTGCGGGGCGGCGTCGTGCTCCGGCCAGGCCGCGGGCTGCTGCTGGTGCGGCTGCTGCTGGTGCGGGTAGGAGCCGTAGTCGTAGGACGAGCCGTACGAACCGTAGGGGTCCTGCTGCTGTCCGTAGGGGTCGTGCTGCTGGTACGGATTGTGATGCTGATCGCTCATGCTGTCGGGGTCACCCTCCTGCGAAGGGCGGGAGCACCTCGACCGTGCCGCCCTCGGCCAGTTGGACCGTCGAGTGGTCGCGTGTGCCGACGGGGGCGCCGTCCACCAGGAACGAGCAGCGCGACAGCACGCGCGCGAACTCCGGGCTGCGCTCGTGCCGCACACGGGCCGCACCCAGCGCCTCCGCCAGCGTGCGCGCCGCGTACGGCTCCTCGGCCGTGCCGGCGGCGGCCTTGGCCGCGGCCCAGTACCGGAGCGTGCCGGCCGGCCCCGGCCCCGGCTGCGCCGGGATCCCCGGCCCTGCCGTGTGTGTCGTCGCCACGGCGACCCCTCTTGTCTGCATTGCTGCTCTGCGTTCGTCTTCTGCCGCATCCATGATGACGGGTGCCGGGGCGCGTCAGGTCCGCAGCCGGTAAAGCAGAAGCCCGACGCCCTCTTGCTCGCATAGGCTTCTTGTGTGTTGGTGCGACTTCTGCGGGCCTACCTGAGGCCCTATTCCAGACCGATCGCGCTGGTCGTGCTCTTGCAGCTCGTTCAGACGCTTGCCACGCTCTATCTCCCTACTCTCAACGCGGACATCATCGACAAGGGCGTCGTGAAGGGCGACACCGGTTACATCCTCGGTACCGGTGGTGTGATGCTCGCCGTCACGCTCGTGCAGATCGTCTGCGCGGTCGGCGCCGTCTACTTCGGTGCCCGCACGGCCATGGCCCTCGGGCGCGATCTGCGCGCCGAGGTCTTCGACCGGGTGCAGTCCTTCTCGTCGCGCGAGGTGGGCCGCTTCGGGGCGCCCTCGCTGATCACCCGGACCACCAACGACGTTCAGCAGGTCCAGATGCTGACGCTGATGGGGTTCACACTGATGGTCTCGGCGCCGATCATGTGTATCGGCGGCATCGGCCTGGCGCTCAACCAGGACGTGCCGCTGTCGGCGCTGCTGCTGCTGATCGTCCCGGCGCTGGGCGTCGTCGTCTCGCTGATCATCTGGCGGATGCGCCCGATCTTCCGGGGCGTCCAGGAGCGCATCGACACGGTCAACCGCGTGCTGCGCGAGCAGATCACGGGCATCCGGGTCATCCGCGCCTTCGTCCGCGACACGCACGAGCGGAAACGGTTCCGTACGGCGAACGCGGACCTGATGGACGTCTCGCTGCGGGCCGGGCGGCTGATGTCGCTGATGTTCCCGTCCGTGATGCTGATCGTGAACCTCTCGTCGGTCGCCGTCCTGTGGTTCGGCGGGCACCGCATCGACAGCGGGCAGCTGGAGATCGGCGCGCTGACGGCGTTCCTCAGCTACCTCATGCAGATCCTGATGTCGATCATGATGGCCACCTTCATGTTCATGATGGTGCCGCGTGCCGAGGTGTGCGCCGAGCGCATCCAGGAGGTGCTGGAGACCGAGTCCAGCGTCGTGCCGCCGCTCGCGCCCGTCACCGAGCTGCGCCGGCACGGCCATCTGGAGCTCAGCGGCGTGGAGTTCCGCTACCCGGGCGCCGAGGAGCCCGTCCTCAAGGACGTCTCCCTCGTCGCACGGCCCGGCGAGATCACCGCCGTCATCGGCTCCACCGGCAGCGGCAAGTCGACGCTGCTGGGCCTGATCCCCCGGCTGTCCGACGCCACCGCGGGCACCGTGCTCGTCGACGGCGTGGACGTCCGCGAGCTCGCCCCGACCGTGCTCTCCGACGCCGTGGGTCTCGTACCGCAGAAGCCGTACCTGTTCTCCGGAACCGTCGCCTCGAACCTGCGCTACGGCCGCCCCGACGCCACCGACGAGGAGCTCTGGGAGGCCCTGGAGGTCGCCCAGGCCCGGGACTTCGTCGAGGCCATGGACGCCGGGCTGGAAGCGCCCATCGCCCAGGGCGGCTCCAACGTCTCCGGCGGTCAGCGCCAGCGCCTGGCCATCGCCCGGGCCCTGGTGCGCAAGCCGGAGATCTACCTCTTCGACGACTCCTTCTCCGCGCTCGACTACGCCACCGACGCCCGGCTGCGGGCCGCCCTGGCCCGCGAGACCGGCGAGGCGACCGTGCTGATCGTCGCCCAGCGCGTGTCCACCATCCGCGACGCCGACCGCATCGTCGTCCTCGACGAGGGCCGCGTCGTCGGCACCGGCACCCACTCCGCACTCATGGAGTCCAACGAGACGTACCGGGAGATCGTGCTCTCCCAGCTCACGGAGGAGGAGGCCGCGTGAGTTCCGAAGGGAACCAGAGCCCCCCGCAGCGCAGAGGCCCGGCGCCGGCCACCGGGGCCGCACGCTGGATGGGCGCCCAGCCGACCGAGAAGTCCATGGACTTCGCCGGCTCCAGCCGCCGCCTGCTCGGAAAGCTGCGCCCCGAGCGCGCGCTGATCTCGGTCGGGCTGTTCCTCACCGTCGCCAGCGTGGCGCTGACCGTCATCGGGCCGAAGGTGCTCGGCCACGCGACGGACCTGATCTTCGCCGGTGTCATCGGGCACCGGATACCCGCCGGCACCACCAAGGCCGAGGCCCTGGCGCAGATGCGGCAGCAGGGCAACAACAAGATCGCGGACCTGCTGTCCGGCGTGGACTTCACCCCCGGCCACGGCATCGACTTCGATGCGGTCGGCGTCGTCCTGCTGTGGGTGTTCCTGATCTACGTCGTCGCCTCGCTGTTCGGGTTCGTCCAGGCCCGGATCGCCACGACGGTCGTGCAGCGGGCGGTGTACCGGCTGCGCGAGGAGGTCGAGGAGAAGCTCGGCCGGCTGCCGCTGAGCTACTTCGACCGGCAGGCGCGCGGCGAGGTGCTCTCCCGCGCCACCAACGACATCGACAACATCGCCACCACGCTGCAGCAGACGCTGAGCCAGATCGTCACCTCGGTGCTGACGATCGTGGGTGTGCTGGCGATGATGTTCTGGATCTCCTGGCTGCTCGCCCTGGTCGCGCTGGTCACCGTGCCGGTGTCGGTCGTGGTCGCCACCAAGGTCGGCAAGCGGGCGCAGCCCCAGTTCGTCACGCAGTGGAAGTCGACGGGCAAACTCAACGCCCACATCGAGGAGATGTACACCGGCCACTCGCTGGTGAAGGTCTTCGGCCGGCAGCACGAGTCCGCGGAGACCTTCCGCAAGGAGAACGAGGAGCTCTTCCAGGCCGGTTTCAAGGCCCAGTTCATCTCCGGCGTGATCCAGCCCGCGATGATGTTCATCGGCAACCTCAACTATGTGATGGTCGCCGTCGTGGGCGGTCTGCGGGTCGCGAGCGGTGCGCTGTCGATCGGTGACGTCCAGGCCTTCGTCCAGTACTCCCGGCAGTTCAGCCAGCCGCTCACGCAGGTGGCCTCGATGGCCAACCTGGTGCAGTCCGGTGTGGCCTCCGCCGAGCGGGTCTTCGAACTCCTCGACGCCGACGAGCAGTCGCCGGACTCGGCGGACGCGGTGCGGCCGGAGCACGTCCGCGGCGAGGTCGCCTTCGAACAGGTCTCCTTCCGCTACGAGATGGACAAGCCGCTCATCGAGGACCTCTCGCTGACCGTGCGCCCCGGCCAGACCGTCGCCATCGTCGGTCCGACCGGCGCGGGCAAGACCACCCTGGTCAACCTGCTGATGCGGTTCTACGAGGTCAACGGCGGCCGCATCACGCTCGACGGCATCGACGTCGCGGAGATGTCCCGCGAGGAGCTGCGCTCGCACATCGGCATGGTCCTGCAGGACACCTGGCTGTTCGGCGGCAGCATCGCCGAGAACATCGCCTACGGCGCCCAGGACGTCCCCATGGACAAGATCGTCGAGGCGGCGAAGGCCACGCACGTCGACCGCTTCGTGCGCACCCTGCCGGACGGCTACGACACCGTCATCGACGACGAGGGCTCCAACGTCTCCGTCGGCGAGAAGCAGCTCATCACCATCGCCCGGGCCTTCCTGGCCGAGCCGGAGATCCTCGTCCTGGACGAGGCGACCAGCTCGGTGGACACCCGGACCGAGGTCCTCATCCAGCAGGCCATGGGCCGGCTGCGCACGGGACGTACGAGCTTCGTCATCGCGCACCGGCTGTCGACCATCCGCGATGCGGACGTCATCCTCGTCATGGAGTCCGGCCACATCGTCGAACAGGGCACTCACGATGCGCTGCTCGCCGCCGGGGGCGCATATGCGCGGCTCTACGAGGCGCAGTTCGCGCAGCCGGTCGTCGAAGAGGCCTAGGCGCTCCGCTGGGGGTGCGGTACTTCGGCTGCGGGTTCGTTCTGGCTGGTCGCGCAGTTCCCCGCGCCCCTTCGGGGCGCGGGGATGCGGGAACGTACGGACTGTCAAGAGCGCCGTGCCACCACCACCCGAAGTGACCGACGGAACACAAGGCTGTGCAAAATCTTCCATGCCGTCGAATGTCCTGTGGGTTATCCTGCTGGGCAGAGAGGATCCGGGCAGAGTCGCCCCCGGGTCCTTTTGTGCATTCGGAAGCCCTCAGAGCGGAGGAACCGACGATGAGCTCCCTGCTGCTGCTGACCAATGCGCTTCAGCCCTCTGCCGAGGTGCTCCCGGCGCTCGGCCTGCTGCTGCACAGCGTGCGCGTGGCACCCGCCGAGGGCCCCGCACTGGTGGACGTGCCCGGCGCCGACGTCATACTGATCGACGGCCGCCGCGACCTCCCGCACGTCCGCAGCCTCTGCCAGCTGCTGCGCTCCACCGGCCCCGGCTGTCCCCTGCTCCTCGTGGTCACCGAGGGCGGTCTGGCTGCCGTCACCGCGGACTGGGGCGTCGACGATGTGCTGCTCGACACCGCGGGCCCCGCCGAGGTGGAGGCCCGGCTGCGGCTGGCGATGGGCCGGCAGCAGATCACCATGGACGACAGCCCCATGGAGATCCGCACCGGTGACCTCTCCGTCGACGAGGCCACCTACAGCGCCAAGCTCAAGGGCCGGGTCCTGGACCTGACCTTCAAGGAGTTCGAGCTGCTGAAGTACCTCGCCCAGCACCCCGGCCGGGTCTTCACCCGGGCCCAGCTGCTCCAGGAGGTCTGGGGCTACGACTACTTCGGCGGTACGCGCACGGTGGACGTCCACGTCCGGCGCCTGCGGGCCAAGCTGGGGCCCGAGCACGAGTCCCTCATCGGCACCGTCCGGAACGTCGGCTACCGCTTCGTCCTCCCGGAGAAGCCGGAGCCCGAGGGGCGTTCGGAGGGGTCCGGATCAGGCAAGGGACCCGGCTCCGCCGACGGCCCCGGGGACCGCGGTCCCGAGCCTTCCCCGGCCCTGACTACGAAGTCATCACGACCCGCCAAACCCTAGGTGGACCCGCGTAGACTGCCGCGCGTGGCCAAGGTGACGCGGGACGATGTGGCGAGGCTGGCGGGGACGTCCACCGCAGTGGTCAGCTACGTCATCAACAACGGACCGCGACCGGTGGCACCGGCGACGCGGGAGCGGGTGCTGGCCGCGATCAAGGAACTGGGGTACCGGCCCGACCGGGTCGCCCAGGCGATGGCCTCCCGCCGCACGGACCTCATAGGCCTGATCGTCCCGGACGCACGCCAGCCCTTCTTCGCGGAGATGGCGCACGCGGTCGAGCAGGCGGCGGCCGAGCGCGGGAAGATGGTCCTCGTCGGGAACTCCGACTACCTCGACGAGCGCGAAGTCCACTATCTGCGGGCCTTCCTGGGCATGCGCGTCTCGGGCCTCATCCTCATCAGCCAGGGCCCCAGCGAGCACGCGGCGACCGAGATCGACGCGTGGGACGCCCGCGTGGTGCTGATGCACCGCAGACCCGACGCCATAGACGATGTCGCCGTCGTGACGGACGACATCGGCGGCGCCCAACTGGCCACCCGGCACCTCCTGGAGCACGGCCACCCCTACGTGGCCTGCTTCGGCGGCACCGAGTCCACCCCGGCCATCGGCGACCCGGTCACCGACCACGTCGAGGGCTGGCGGCGCGCCATGCGGGAGGCCGGCAAGTCGCTGGAGGGCCGCCTCTTCCAGGCCCCCTACAACCGCTACGACGCCTACAAGGTCGCCCTGGAGCTGCTCAGCGGCCCCGACCGGCCCCCCGCCCTCGTCTGCGCCACCGACGACCAGGCCATCGGCGTCCTGCGGGCCGCGCGCGAACTGCGCATCGACGTACCGGGCGAGCTCGCCGTCGCCGGCTTCGACGACGTGAAGGAGGCGGCGCTCACCGATCCGCCGCTGACCACGGTCGCGTCGGACCGGCAGGCCATGGCGCGCTCCGCGGTGGACCTCGTGCTCGACGACGGGCTCCGCTACGCGGGGACGCGGCGCGAACGGCTGAAACAGTTCCCCTCGGCGCTGGTGATCCGCCGCTCGTGCGGCTGCGGCGGCTGAGGAACGTCCGGGGCCTTACGCCCTTCCTACGCCGTTCTGCCCGGCTTCTCAGTACGCACTCAGACTGTTCTCATGAACGGGGCGCACAGTCGTACACATGACGGACAGCACCCGCCGCTACGGCCACCAGGACCCTGACCACCAGCAGCAGCCCTTCGGCTGGCCGGCGCCCCCCGCGCAGCCGCCGCAGGCTCCCGTCACCACGCCCGGCGGTGCCACCGTGTGGCCCGGCGGCGGCAGCGGCGCCGGAGGCGACGGCGGCCACGCCGGCTTCGCCCAGCCCGCGCCCGGGCCCGCGCCGCAGCCCGGCAGCCGCACATGCGCCCCTCGGCGTACGTCGTCCTGCCCGAGCTGCCGCTCACCCTCA
>NZ_JBKIWN010000028.1:0-18120 GCF_058146165.1 Streptomyces sp. AM25
CCGAGTTCCGCTTGATCGTCAGACGCCGGGCGTCCTCGGGGTTCTCCGCGATCGCCATGCACACCCGGGCCACACCGGGGGTGTAGACCATGGACAGGTCGTCACGGTTGCGGATCGGGTGCTTGGACGCCATCTCGATCTTGCCGCCCAGGTGCATCAGGAACGTACGGTCCGAGACCTTGCCCAGCACCACGCCCTCGATGCCGCGCAGCTTCTCCACGATCTCGTCCGCGTGCTCGGTCGAGGTCGTCGCCATCGTCACGTCGATGCGCAGCTTCTCGTGGCCGGAGGCGGTCACGTCCAGGCCGGTGACCGAACCGCCCGAGGATTCCACGGCCGTGGTGAGCTGGCTGACGGCGGTCCCGCTCGCGGGAACCTCCAGTCGGACGGTCATCGAGTACGAGACGCTAGGCGCCGTTGCCATGGCCGCTTTCCTCTGCTTTCCCTGTTCTTTACGTTTTCCCCGTCGCGGGGGCGCGACGTTCGATCGTCGCACCTACTGACCGGTAGGCGGTAACCGGTCAAGAAGACGCAAAACACTGTACGGAAACCATCAGGGCGCCCCTCGAACGACGAGGGACGCCCTGTGGAACGTCTGGTGACACCGACCCGCCATGCTCGCCTCGCGGCAAGTGGTCGCTCGAAGCGACGAAGGTTGGGCCCGGGGGCTTGGATCGAGCCGGTGCCGTACCCAGGCTAACAAACGCTCTCCCGAAAGTAATTCCTCAGGGCAGGACCCCGGCGGGAGGACCGCCCGTTCAGTCCCGCAGCAGGTCCGGCACCCCGAGCGCGTCCGGGTCGTCGCGCTCGCCCGAGAGCACCGTCAGCCGCTGCGTGGCACGGGTGAGCGCCACGTAGAGCACGCGCAGACCCGCCGGGGACTCGTCCGCGATCTCCGCGGGCGAGACCACGAGCGTGGCGTCGTACTCCAGGCCCTTGGCCTCCAGGCTGCCCAGCACCACCACGCGGTCGCCGAGCCCGGCCAGCCACCCGCGCGCCTCGGTGCGGCGACCCATGGGGACGACCACGCCGACCGTGCCGTCCACGTCGGCCAGCAGGTGCAGCGCCTCGCGCCGCACGGACGCGCCGAGTTCGGGCCCGGCGACGGTGAACCGGGGCTCCAGGCCCGTCGAGCGCACGGCCCGCGGCGCCTGCATGCCCGGCATCGCCAACGCCAGGACCTTTGCGGCGAGTTCGGCGATCTCGGCGGGGTTGCGGTAGTTCACGGTCAGCTCGAAGCGGCGGCGCGGGCGGGTGCCCAGCGCCTCGTCCCGGGCCTCGGCCGCCTCGTCCGGGGCGGACCAGGAGGACTGTGCCGGGTCGCCGACGACCGTCCACGTGGCGGTACGGCCGCGGCGGCCGACCATGCGCCACTGCATGGGCGTCAGGTCCTGCGCCTCGTCGACGATGACGTGCGCGTAGTCCCGGCGCTCCTGGGCCAGCCGCTCGGCCCGCTCGCGGCGCGACTCCGAGCGCTGCGGCATCAGTTCCTCCAGCCCGGTGAGCTGGTCCAGCGGGTCCAGGTCGCGGGCCGGCTTCGGCCGGGCCGGGACGCCGAGCAGCGCCTCCAGCTCGTCCAGCAGCGCCACGTCGTGCACCGACAGCCGGCCGTGGCCGGTGGCGTCCAGGCGGCGCAGCGAACGGGCCGTCAGCCGGACCTCACGCGGGTTGAGCACCCGGCGCGACCAGCGCGACAGCCGCTTCTCGTCGGCCATGCAGGCCAGCACGCGGCGCGGGGTGAGCTCGGGCCACCAGGCGGCGAGGAAGGCGGTGAAGTCGTCCTCGGTGGTGATGTCCTCGTCGAAGGCGGAGCGTGCCTCGGCGGCGAGTTCGGGGTCGGTGTAGCGGCGGGGGCCGCCGGCCTTCGACCACAGGGCGTCGAGGATCAGCCGACGGGCGCGCGGCCGCAGGAGGTTGACGGGCGCGGTGCCGCCGAGGGCGGTCTGCCGGATGCGCTGGAGCTCGTCGGCGCCCAGCTCGATGCGGCCGCCGAAGGCGACGACGCGCAGCCGGCCGGGCTGGTCCGGCGTCTCCAGCGCGCCGCGCACGGCCTTGCGCAGCACCTTGAGCATGCGCGACGAGCCCTTGACGCGGGCGACGGACGGCTCGTCGTACGTGTCGGCCTCCGCGCCGTCCACCAGGGAGCCGACCGCGCGGATGGCGACCTGGCCCTCCTCGCCGAGCGACGGCAGGACGCCCTCGGTGTAGGCGACGAGCAGCGGTGTCGGGGAGACCACGAGGATGCCGCCCGCGTAGCGCCGGCGGTCCTGGTAGAGCAGGTAGGCCGCGCGGTGCAGGGCGACGGCGGTCTTGCCGGTGCCCGGGCCGCCCTCGACCTCGGTGACCGAGGCGGCGGGGGCGCGGATGACCAGGTCCTGCTCGGCCTGGATGGAGGAGACGATGTCCCGCATGGAGTGGCTGCGGGCCTGGCCGAGGGCGGCCATCAGCGCACCGTCGCCGACGACGGGCAGCGCGGCGCCGTCGAGGGTGGAGGTCAGCTCGGGGCGCAGCAGGTCGTCCTCGACGCCGAGGACCCGGCGGCCCTTGGAGCGGATGACGCGGCGGCGGACGACCCGGCCGGGCGCCACCGGCGTGGCCCGGTAGAAGGGGGCGGCGGCGGGCGCCCGCCAGTCGATGACCAGCGGCGAGTAGTCGGAGTCCAGGACGCCGATGCGGCCGATGTGCAGGGTCTCGGCGATCTCGGCGCGGTCGCCCCGGACGGCGTCGTCGGCGGGATCGACGGAGGTGTAGGCGCCGTCGGGGCCCTTCTTGCCGTCCTTGCCGAGGAGCAGGTCGATGCGGCCGAAGAGGAAGTCCTCGAACTCGTTGTTCAGCCGGTTGAGATGCACCCCGGCGCGGAACACCTGGGCGTCCCGCTCGGCGAGCGCGCCCGGCGTGCCGACCTGGCCGCGCTTGGCGGCGTCGTCCATGAGGAACTCCGCCTCGCGGATCTTCTCCTCGAGACGGCGGTACACCCGGTCCAGATGGTGCTGTTCTGCACCGATCTCTCGGTCGCGGACCCCTTCCGGCTCCTTTGCCGGTCCTGTCGCCACCTGCACGT
Organism: Streptomyces sp. AM25; assembly: GCF_058146165.1. Taxonomy (NCBI): domain Bacteria; kingdom Bacillati; phylum Actinomycetota; class Actinomycetes; order Kitasatosporales; family Streptomycetaceae; genus Streptomyces; species Streptomyces sp. AM25. The sequence goes on from NZ_JBKIWN010000028.1 coordinate 3,062, forward strand.
CCGTGGCGTTCTGCGCGGCCACCCAGGCCCCCTTCTGCTGTGCGTAGGGCAGCCGTCAACCGTACGCGAACAGGGGTACTGAGCGCACCTGTCAGGACATGAGGGGTTTGCCACGATGGGTCATACGTTCTGCATGTTGACAGTGGCCAGATGACGGCCGTCGAGGGTACGGACCTCGAAGCGCGCGATCTCGTCGCGGTTGAAGGCCGTGCCGCCGTGCGTGTAGAGGGGCTCCGAGGCCCACTTGTCGCCGCCCTTGTCGATCCCGTAGCCGGAGGCCGGGACGGCCCAGGTGGTGACGGTCTGCGTCCGGCCGTTCTTGCCGACGGCGACGAGGTCGCAGCTCAGCGGCCCCTTGACGTTGGCGAGCTTGAGGACGACGCGGGTGCCCCAGGGCTTGGCCGCGAGCGAGACGGTCGCGTCGACACCGGTGCCGGGGTCGACGGCCCCGTACTTGTCGCCCTCCTCGTACATCTGCTGGGCCATGCTCGTGCCGGTGTGGTCCGGCTCGCCCTCCGCCGTGACGGCCAGGGCCGCCAGCGGCCCGGCGACGATCATCGCGGAGGCCGCGCCGGCCAGGCACACCCGCCGCACGCGCTGCCTGCGGCGGGTCACGGCGACGTGCTCCAGCAGCGCGGGGAGCAGCTCGGGGCGGGGCACGGCCGCGCCCACCGCCTCCTCGTGCGGGGGCATCGACTCCTTGTAGTCGGCGAGGAGCGGGGTCAGACCCATCAGACCGTCGAGCTCGGCGGCGCACCGGGGGCACGCGGCGAGGTGCTCCTCGAAGCGCGCGGCGTCCGCCGCGTCGAGGACGCCGAGTGCATAGGCGCCGACGTCGGTGTGGTCGGTGTGCCGTGCCGGCCCGATCATGGCGTCACCCCTCGTTCCTCGAGCGAGACCTTCATCGAGCGCAGGGCGTAGAAGACCCGGGACCTGACGGTCCCCGCGGGCACGCCCAGCGTCTCTGCGGCCTCATTCACCGTTCTTCCCCTGAAATAGGTCTCGATCAACGCCTCCCGGTGGGCTTCGGAGAGATCGCCCAGCGCGTCGGAAATGGTCATGAGGCGCAGCGCCCGGTCGATCTCGTCGGCCGCCGGGATGACGTCCAGCGGCGCCGCGTCGACCTCCTGCGGGCGTGCCTGCCTGCTGCGGTGGCCGTCGATGACGATCCGCCGCGCCACGGTGACCAGCCAGGGCCGGACCGAGGAGGGCGAGCCGCGCAGCCGGTCGGCATTGCGCCAGGCGCGCAGCAGCGTCTCCTGGACGACGTCCTCCGCGCGCTGGCGGTCACCGGCCACCAGCCGCGAGACGAAGGCGAGAAGCGGGCCCGCGTGCTCCGCGTAGAGAGCCCGCATCAGGTCCTCGTCACGGCTCGTCCTGTCGGCCACGCCCGCATCCTTGCGCACGCGTTCCCCTCGGGTCGAGGGCGTGAACACCCACGGAGATTCCTTTCAACCGTGGGTACGGGCAGATGGCCGAATCCGTTCAGTCCGCGGCCGCCCCCGCCCGGCGCCGGTGCCGGGCGACCCGCTCCCGGTTGCCGCACACCTCGCTGGAGCACCAGCGCCTGCGGCGCCCCCGGGAGGTGTCCAGGTAGACCAGTGAGCACTGCTCGCCCGCGCAGCGCCGCAGCTGGCCGCGGGCGACGGGGTCGGTGAGCAGGTCCACCGCGTCCCGGGCGACCTGCCCGAGGAGCGCCCCGCAGTCGGGGGCGCCGGCGAGGCTCCGTACGAGCCTCCCGTCGGCGCCCCGGCCCGCCTGCAGGGCGGGCGGCGCGGTGGCGGCCAGCGCGTTGACCCGCTCCAGGTCGGGGTCGGCGGCCCGCCCGTCGACCTCGGCGTGCACCACGCGGTGCAGCAGGTCGCGCGCCGCACGGAACCGCGCGACCCAGCCCGCGTCCACGGCGCCGAGCGGGGTGCCCGGGGGCACGATCCCGGCACCCCGCAGCCATGCCCTCAACCGCTCGGGCGTATCGAGCCGGTCCACCGGCTCCTCGCCGCGCCGCCCGTCGACCGTGGCCACCAGATCGAGGCAGAGCCGCCCGGAGTCGAACCGCAGCGCGTAGGCCGTCGCCGCCGCCATGCGCGTCACACCTTTTCCTGTTGGGAGAGGCTCCCCCCGCCGCCCCCAGGGTGCCGGGTCGGGCGCGCGCCCGGAAGGGCTTCGGGATGCCTACGCCCGTACGCCGGGTGGGCGCCGGGCGGTTGACGGAGGGGCGGTGCGGGGGGTGGCGTACGGGTACGCCCGCTGTTGGGGGCAAATTGGCTGCGCAGGCGCCGAGTTGGCGGGGCGGTCCGCCGCATACCGTGCACGGGGTCCGTTGCGCAAGCGGCGGGTGATTGTCGGATCTTGGGATCCACTCGCCCGCCGTCCGGGATCACGCTGCTGAGCTGGGGCGACGCTACGCCGTTCGAGATCGCCGGGCCGTGGCGCCCTGGCATTGATCGACTTCGCTCCATTAAAGAGGTACCGGCCCGCTGGCGAGCAGTCGGCGCGCCAGCCCTTTGCCAGGTGGCAAATCGTCTCTCACACCGCCGGCACAGGCACTGAAGACCACCCACCAGACTGCTAACTTGCAGATTGCCAGGGGCTGTTGAGGACCTGGCCGTCGGGAAGGACCAGAGATCGTGGCTACTCCGGGAGCCGTGGTACAGCGGCGACAACTGCGCACAGAGCTCAAGAAGGCCCGCACCAAAGCCGGCCTCACACAGCTGGAAGTGGCTGCGCGGATGGACTGGAGCCCCTCCAAGCTCATCCGGATCGAAGCCGGTCAGGTGGGCGTTTCCCGGAACGACCTGCTGGCGCTGCTCACCGCCTACGGCGTGACCGGCCAGGACAAGATCGACTACATCCTCGAACTGGCCCGTGCCAGCAGGAAGATGCCGTACCGGGAATACCGCGGCCTGTTCGACAAGCCGACCATGGACCTTCTCGAGTACGAGATGGCGGCGTCCATCGTCCGCTCCTTCGAACCGCTGCTCATTCCCGGCATGCTCCAGACCGAGGAATACATGCGGGCTCTGGCCGTGTCCTACGCGCCGGACATCGTCGGGACCCAGCTCGACCGGCTCGTGGAAGCACGGCAGCAGCGACAGGAGCTGCTGGAGCGCGTGGAACGGCCCGAGCTCTTCTACGTCCTCGACGAGGCGGCGGTCCGCCGCTGGATCGGCGGCCCCAGGGTGATGACGGCGCAGTTGCAGCACCTCAAGGACCTTGCATCCCGGCCCGGCATCTCCATCCAGGTCCTGCCGTTCGCCCTCGGCGCCCACGCGGGCCTGCGCGGTCCCTTCGTCCTCCTCGAATTCGACGCGGAGATGGACGACATCCTCTATCTGGAGAACAACCCTCTCGGGGAACCCATTTTCAGCGACGAAACCGACAAGACGACCCAGTTCCTGGAGCGGTTCTGGGAACTGGAACGGCTCGTACCGCGAGAGGACCTCCCCCGCATGCTGGACCGCGTGATCCAGGAGATGAGCGAACCGGCGACGGTCTCCTCGTCGGACGGGATGGAGGGCGAGACGTAGCCGAAACAGTCCCCACCGTCGTGGCGACCGGTCACAAGCGGGTTGATATCGGAGCGATTCGTGAAAAGCATAGCCAGCCGGGCGCATACCGATGAGTTGCGGCATCATGACCGACCATGACGACGGGACCGGCCGGGAACGCGCATCGGGACTGTGGGCCCTCTGGGACATCGTCAGGGAGGTCCTGCGCAGCGTCGTGTCCGACTCACGCCGGACACGCAATCTCATCCTCCTCGTCAACATCACCATGCTCTGTGCCGCGATCTTCGTCGCCGTCGTCGTGGCAGCGCTGCTGACAGTCTGGTTCTGGCTGTCGTCCCACCCCTCCGGCTGGCTGGAGGCCGCAGCGCTGTGCGGCGGCGTGGGAACCGTCTCCGGGGTGCGCTACCTGTGGTTGCGCACCCCGCGCAGGGTCAGCCCGACGCGTCACGAGGAGGAAACAGACAAGCCAGCCGACTGATCAGAGCCGGTGCGGCCCACCCTGCTGCAAGCATCACCAGCACCGAAGTCACCACGTGGAAAAGCACGTTGCCGCCGGCTGCGGAGGCCGCGAGCTGTCCCGCCCCCGCTGCCGCGACGCCTGCGGCCAGGACGTATGCGGTCCACAACACAGCCTTGGCACTCCGGGGCGGACGGGCTGGAGCCATGGCGCCTCCTCCGGCAGAAGGGGTACGCCCCTCGAACCAGGCTAGGGGATGGACCCGGAGGCCGGAACCGTTGGTACAAACGGCACCCGGGAGGGAATACCGCCCCTTGGCCGACCGATCCGGGGAGGGGACCCGCATGGGCGATCAGGACTCTCGTTCACGGTGGCGGAGGAGCAGTTTTTCGACAACCGGGGGAAACTGTCTGGAAGTTGCTTTTGCAGGCTGGGCCGTACGAGTGCGCGACTCGAACTCTCCCGAAAGTCCGGAGCTCGCATTCCCGGACCCCGCCTGGGAAGAATTCATAGCGAGGTTATGCGGATAGCCCACCGCGAATTCGCACCACACCACCTTGCCGGGGTCGCGCTCGCCGACGCCCCACTTGTCGGCGAGGGTGTCGACGATACGGAGCCCACGACCGCCGTCGGCCATGGCCTCCGGCGGGAGGATGCGGGGGCACCCCGCGCCGCTGTCGTGCACCTCGACGCGGAACGTGCGGTTCTCCAGCAGCCACAGGTGGACGAGGAAACCGCGCCCCTGCGGGACGCCGTGCCGGAGGGCGTTGGTGGTGAGCTCGCTGACGCAGAGGGTGATCTCACGGGAGCGGTTTTCGATTTCCCATCGTTTGAGGGTTTCCCTGGCGAACTCCCGTGCGGGGGCGATGGCCCGCATGGTGCGGCGGTAGAACCTCTTGCGGAAGAGGGGGAGTTCGGGTTGCTCGTTCATACCGCAACGGTTGCAGGGGGTTACTAGGGTGGGCCAGCGAGTGGGGGCGTACGTATCCGTGAGTACGGTTGGCCTTGGGGGCACTTTCGTGCAGAACCGCAAGAACGCTAAGAAGCAGCAGACCTCGTCCAAGGGCCTCGTAGGTGAGGTACTTGCGCAGCTCCGCAAGAATGCAGCGCTGACACAGCCCGAGCTCGCAAAGCTGCTGTGCGTTCACGAGGAGACGATCGCCTCCATTGAGCAGGGACGACGGTCCCTGTTGCCGGACTTGGCCGAGAAGCTGGATCGCATCCTCAACGCCGGCGGCGTACTGATCGTCGCGGCACGACACGTGCTGGTCCAGGAGAAGTTCCCAGTGCGCGTACAGGAGTTCATGCTTCACGAGCAGGAAGCCATCGCACTCTCGTCATACGAGAACGTACTCATCCCCGGCCTGCTCCAGACAGAGGCCTACGCTCGCGCTGTCTTCCGTACCGCCGTGCCTGCCCTCACGGTGGATGAGATCGAGCGAAGGGTGACCGCTCGCTTGGAGCGTCAAGTCGTGCTCCACCGCAATGCACCCATCACAGCCAGCTTTGTCATCAACGAGGCTGTCCTGATGAGCCGGATCGGCGGATACGCAGTCATGAACGAACAGATCCGCCACCTACGCTCCTGTGCAGACCTACCCGGAGTGTCCATCCAGATCTTGGAGCTCGACTGCGAGTGCCATGCCGGACTCAGCGGACCGTTCGTCCTGCTGGAAACCCCTGATCACCAGCATCTGGCGTACACCGGTGCCCAGCGCAGCAGCCAACTCATTGCCGATCCCGAGGAGGTGAGCATCCTCGCACAAAAGTATGGAATGCTGCGTACACAGGCCCTCAACGCGAAGTCATCCAAGGCCCTGGTGGACCGCTTGCTGGGAGAGACATGAACAGATCGCGCTGGTTCAAGTCGAGTTACAGTGACGAGGAGAACCACGTCTGCGTCGAAGTAGCGTTCTCCCCCGCCACGGTCCTCGTCCGGGACTCCAAGGTGGTCCCGGACGGCCCGAACCTGGCCCTCACCCCCGCCGCCTGGGCGGCGTTCACCAACTCCCTCTAGGAGACCCGGGCAACGCTCAGGATCACGCTCGGGATCAGCGGCCCCTCGCTCGGCTGGGTCGCGTCGAACTTGACGTCATCGCCCTTGGACTTGACCCGCAGGACATCCCCCGCCTTGAGCGGGGTGACGGTCTGGGCCACGACCACGTGCGTGCTGTGCGCAGCGGCCTGACACAGGCGGACGCTGCTGTTGGGGACGTCCTGGTCGTTGACGTTGAACCACGTGTCCGCGCAGCCCCGCGTCGGGTCCTTGCCGCGCTGGACGCCGCCTTCCTCGGTGAAGACCTGCGGGGCGACGACGACCATGTACATACCGTCGTGCTCCACGGTGACCGAGTCCCGGCCGGCCGTGAGGCCGTGGATGCCGTCCACGTGCTCGAACTGCACGGACTTCACGTTGCCGTTCTGCTCCTGGTCGATGCCGGAGGACAGCTGGGCGAAGTCCGAGCCGCCGTGCGCGGCGAGGGGCGGCGGGGGTGCCGCCTTCCCGGTGCCTGCGGTCACAGCGACAGCGGCCACGGCGGCGGCCGCCGCGGCGAGAGCGACGAAGGTGCGGGGCGCGGACACAGGGTGCCTCCCATGCAAATACCAGGAAAGAAACGGCCATAACGTATTGGCGAGGGATGCCCGGTGTGAACCGGAACGTCTGTGCAGCCAACGCCTCTTTCGAATGAGGCCACCGGGTGGCCTGCGCCCCCGAACGACGCCAGGGGCGGCCGGATTTGCACCTTATTCCTACCCGAAATGATGGTTTGGCTCGGCCATGGGCGGAGGCCGGGTCCGGCGGCAGTAGAACAGTCGGACCAGTCGATCCACTCTGCTGATCTCTAGGAGACTGCATGCGCATGAGGTTGACCGCCCTCGTCGTCACCGCCACCGCTCTGCTGGCCGCGGCCGTCGCCGCTCCCCCGGCCACCGCGACGGCACTGCACCACGTGCACCGCTTCGAGGGGACCAACTGCGAACCCGATGCGGGACAGCACCGCCTCTGCATGTTCGGTGACCACGGCTTCAAGGGCGGCGGCGTCGCCCTGGAGGAGGGCGCGAAGGTCTCGCGCCTCGGCGACTTCGGCTTCGACAACACGATGTCGTCCTGGGTGAACGACACCCAGGTCCGCTGCACCTGGTTCACGGACAACGACTTCAAGGGCACGGGGCACGAGCTGAAGCCGGGGCAACGGGCCGAGCTCGGGCCCGACGAGGACAACACCGCCTCGTCCGTCTCCTGCGAGGGCCCGTCCAGCTGAGCGCTCCTCGGGAAGTGCAGTGTGTCAACTGCGGGCTCGTCGTGGCTGTTCGCGCAGTTCCCCGCGCCCCTTTGGGGCGCGATCACGCACTGCAGGACTCCGGAGCGGGGTTGGCGGGCGTGCCCGCCAGCCCCGTTCCCCCGCCGACTGCCGGTCAGTGGGTGCTGATCCGCGCGGCCACGCAGGGGTCCTCGTCGCGGTAGCCGAGGCGGGTGTAGAGCCGGTCCGCAGGGGTGTTGTCGGCAAGCTGCCACAGCGTGCAGAAGCCGTACCGGCGGACGGCGTACCGGGTCAGCCACGAGGTGAGTGCCGCGCCGAGCCCCTGGCCGCGCTGGGTCGCGTCGGTCGCGACGGACGCCATCAGCGGCGCGCCGCTGTCCCGCAGACTGCTCATGGCACCGCACGCCACCAGCCGCCCGTCCGCGTCACGGATCCCCGCCCAGAGACCGACGTCCGAGGAGCCGGGCCCGGTCGAGTGGGCCGGGCTGTGCTCGCTGAGGAAGGCGAGCATTTCGCCGTGGTGCGCCTCGTCCAGCTCGGTCACCCGCTCCTCCGCCGGATGGAGCGGCGGCTCGTCGAGCGTCCAGCGGAAGGCCCAGGCGACCGGGTCGGTCACCGGGAGATGGCGGCCGAGCAGCGCGTCGACGCCCCGCGGTCCGGTGAACTCTCGGACGTTTCCGTTCAGTTGGTGAGCCGCACGGAGGGTGAGCCCGGCCGCGGCGGTCGGTTCGCCGACGCTCCACAGGTGGCCGCGCGGCGTGCGGTGCTGCTCACGGCGGGGACGTACCGGCTCGGCGGCACCGTCAAGGTGGACCGGTCCGGCGTCGTCCTGCGCGGCGCGGGCGAGGGCACCGTGCTCACCGGGACCGGCAAGCCGCACACGCTCGTCTCGGTCGGCGGCTCCGGGACGATCACCCAGAGCGGCGGCGCCTACCCCGTCACCGACTCCTACGTGCCCGTCGGCGCCGGCACCGTCCATGTCGCCGGTGCCGCCGCGCACTTCGCGCGCGGCGACCGCATCGTCGTCCAGCGGCCCATCGAGCAGAACTGGATCCACGCCATCGGCATGGACCGCATTCCGCCGCGTCCCGGGGGCACGCCCAGCGGCCCGTGGAAGCCGAGCGCAGGGCACGAGTTCGAGCGGACGGTCACGCGCGTCAGCGGCGACGCCCTCACCCTCGACGTGCCGCTCCCCCAGGCGCTGGAGAAGCAGTACACCCACGCGTCCGTGTGGAAGTACACCTTCCCCGGCCGGATCAGCGAGGCCGGTGTCGAGAGCCTCTCCGGCAACGGCAAGGCGTTCGAGTCCGACCCGTCCTGGCACGACAGCGGCTACTTCGCCTCCGCACTGGTCAGCGTGGACGCCGCCGAGGACTCCTGGGTGCGCTCGGTCACGGCGAATCGTTTCGGCTCGGCGTTCGCCTTCGGGACCGGTGCGCTGCGCGACAGCATCGTGGACACCCGGTCGCTGGACGCCTCCGTCCCTGCGGACATCCACGCGCAGCCGGTCGCGTACACGCTCAGCGGCCAGCAGACGCTGATCCGTGACTGCCGGGTGACCGGCACCAATCAGCACGCCTGGGCGACCCAGGCACGCATCCCGGGCCCCAACGTGATCACCAACTGTTCGGCGCAGAACACCGGTTCCCGCCTGCTCGACGCGGGACCGCACCAGCGGTGGGCCACCGGCACGCTCTACGACAAGGTCACCATGGCCGCGTCCGGCAAGCTCTCCCTCCACGACCGCCAGTGGATGGGCAGCGGCCAGGGCTGGGCCGGCGCCAACGACGTGGCGTGGAACTGCGCGGTGGGCACGTACGAGGTGGAGAACCCGCCGACCGCCCACAACTGGGCCTTCGGCTGCACCGGCAAGCAGGCCCGGCCGGCCCCCGGCCATCAGGCCGGTGAGTTCCAGTCGTCCGGCACGCACGTCCTGCCGGACAGCCTTTATCAGGAGCAGTTGAAGGAGCGGCTGAAGGAGCGGTCGAAGGGCTAGCGCGGAAAGGCTAGGGCGGAAGGGCTAGGGGCGCGCCGCCCGGCGTCGCCTCATCAGCACCACGCCCACCACTGCCGCAACACCCGCCAGTCCGCCTGCACTTGCCCCGGCGACCACAGCCGTGTCGTCGAAGCCGCTTTCCACCGCGCGCCGTTCGATCCCGGCGACGAGCAGGTGGCCGGTCCGTTTCACGCGGCCGTGATGGCTTATGACCGTCACGGGATAGCGGCCGCTCACCAGGTCGTCCCGCAGCCGGGCCGGGCCGAAGTAGCGGGGATCGTCCCCGTCCCCGGCCTTGCTGTCGTCGCGGCGCAGCGGCACCGGCTGCTCGAAGGCCGGGGACGTCGCCGTCAGGCGGTCCTCCTCGCCCGGATCGGGGGACGCGTCGCGCCACAGCACGTTGACGGTGCCGCCGGGCGTCGCCCGGTGGGCGCCCGTGCGGGCGTCGCCGGGGTGGGCGGTGGGGGCGAAGAAGGCGGGGCCGCGCGCCCGGCCGACGTAGTCGCGGTCGCCGGGGCGGGCGGCCCGTACCTCCAGCGACTTCTCGTCGACGGTGCGGCCGCGGGCGTCGGCCAGCGTGACCTTGTACGTACCGTCCTTGACCGTGGCCGGCAGCGTCACCAGGGCCGTGAACATCCGCGGGTTGTTCCAGTCGCTGCTCTCCGGGTCGTGGACGAGCCGGACCGGCGCCCGGAAGGCGGGCGAGGAGGCGGTGAAGACGTCGCCCGTCTCGCCGGGCCAGAGGTCGTCGTACGAGATGCCCTGCCGCTCGCCGGGGCGCAGCACCTCGCCCTCGGAGGCCACTTGGAAGACCGGCCGCCGAGCCGCCTTGACCTCGACGTTCTCCTCGGCGACGACCTTGCCGCCCGCGTGCACGCGCAGCGGGTACGAGCCGGGCCGGACGGTCGTCGCGACGGCGGGGCGCGCATGGTGGCCGCGCTCGCCGTGGTGGCGGTACGGGCTGAGGCGCACGCGCTGCGGGAAGACGGGTGAGGTCACCGTGACGTCGCCGTGGGCGCGGACGCCCTGGACATCGATGTCGATCAGTTCGCCGGGGCGGTTGTCGAAGCCGCTGTTGAGGAGCAGGTGCACCCCGCCGGGCCCGTCCCCGGCCCAGGCCGCGGGGGAGGCACCGAGCCACAGCGCTCCCGCAGCACCCAGGACGACCACTGCCGTGCGCGTACGGTTCACGGCGACACCCCCTTGTCGTTCTGTTAAGAGGGCCTGGAGGGGCCGGAGGTTGCACGGTCCGGGGGACGACGAAGGCCCCGCCACCGGTATCGGTGACGAGGCCTTTGCCCACATGGGATGAGTGGAGATGGCGGGAATCGAACCCGCGTCCAACGGTGCAGAATCAGGGCTTCTCCGAGCGCAGTCCGCTGCGATTTTCTCAGCCCCGGAGATCACACGGACAAGTCTCCGACGGGCTCAGTCACTGTTTGGTTTCCCGCTCGGCCCCGTGACCGGGCCTAGCGGTTTAGTTCCCTAGCTGATGCCAGGATCCGGGTCGGGAACAGCCCCGGGCTGACACTTCGCAAGTCGCTACTTAGGCAGCGAGGGCGAAGGAATCGCGCTTGGTGTTGGCGATTATTGGTTGCGACATATGGTTTACGAGATCATTGCCGCTTCCTCGGCTCGCTTCCCCTGCTTCGACATCCGCTGTCGAAACCGATCATCCCCATGTTGTGTTTTCAAGGTGCTCACTCGCCGCAGCGGGTGTGCGAGGCCCATCGTACGTGACCGGGGCCCGGCGGTGCCAGCGAATTCCCGCGGAGCGGAGTGCTACGCCGCGCGCGCCCGCTGGCGCCGCTTCGCCGCCGCGATCGCACGGTCCGACTCGCGCCGGTCCTGCTTCTCGCGGAGCGTCTGCCGCTTGTCGTACTCCTTCTTGCCCTTCGCCAGCGCGATCTCGACCTTGGCCCGGCCGTCCTTGAAGTACAGCGACAGCGGCACGATCGTGTGCCCCGTCTCCTGCGTCTTGGACTGGAGCTTGTCGATCTCCATGCGGTGCAGCAGCAGCTTCCGCTTGCGGCGTGCGCTGTGGTTCGTCCACGTCCCCTGGCTGTACTCGGGGATGTGCACGTTGTGCAGCCACGCCTCGCCGCCGTCGATCTGCACGAAGCCGTCGACCAGGGACGCACGGCCCTGGCGCAGCGACTTGACCTCGGTGCCGGTGAGCACCAGGCCGCACTCGTAGGTGGTCAGGAGGTGGTAGTCGTGCCGCGCCTTCTTGTTCTGCGCGATCAGCTTGCGACCTGTCTCTTTAGCCATAGCGCTGTCATTCTCGCACTACGACCCGCCCCCGAGGCCAGCGAATACTGTGCGGGCCCGCTCCTCGGCGTCGTCCCGGGCGATCACGTCGGGCGCGATGCCGACGCCGTCGACGGCGTGCCCGTCGGGGGTGCGGTAGTGGCCGACGGTGAGCTCGGCGACGGAGCCGTCGGCCAGCCGGCTGGGCATCTGCACGGAGCCCTTGCCGAAGGTGCGGCTGCCCACCAGGACGGCACGGCCGCGGTCCTGGAGCGCGCCGGCCAGCAGCTCGGCGGCGCTCATGGTGCCGCCGTCGACGAGGACGACCAGCGGCCTGCGGGTGTCCCCGCCGCGCTCGGCCCGCAGCACGCAGTGGCGGCCGTGCAGGTCGTACGTGGCGACCACCCCGCCGTCGAGGAAGGCGGAGGCGGCCGAGACGGCCTCGGAGACCAGCCCGCCCGGGCTGCCGCGGAGGTCGAGCAGGATCCCCTCCCCCGGCCCGGCGTCCTGCACCGCGTCGCGGATGCGCGCCCCGGCGCCCTTCACCAGGGGGCCGACCCTGATCCGGGTGAGGGGGCCGCCGGGCCCGTCCGGCCGGTCCACGGTCACGCTCTCGGTGAGCAGACGCTCACGGAGCAGCGTGCGCTCCCACGCACGGCTCCCGCGCTGCAGTCCGAGGCGCACGGGCGTGCCCGGGCGCCCCGCGCCCCAGGCCTTGTCGCCGCGCAGCCGGGCGACCACGTCCGTCACCGGGCGGCCCGTGACGTCGTCGCCGTCGACGGTGCGCAGCCGGTCGCCGGGGGCGAGGCCGGCGCGCGCGGCGGGGCTGCCCGGCCGCACCTCCTCGATCTCCATCCGGCCGCCCGTGCCGCGCCGCGCGGAGAGGCCGACGCCGACGTAGGCGCCGTCCAGGGCGCGTTCGAGACCCTCGTACTCGGCGGCCGTGTAGACCGAGCTCCAGCGGTCGCCGCTGCGGCTGACCACCTCGGAGGCCGCCGCGGAGCCGGACTTGCCGTCCTCGACGGCCTGTTGGGCGGCGGCCTCGACCGCCCGGTCGTCGACGGGCCCGCCGCGGGCCGCGTGTGGGGGAGGGTGATCGGCATCGCCGGCGGAGGCCTCGCGGTGGCGGGCCGGGATACGGGCGTCGTGCGGGCCCGTCGCCCAGGAGCCGGCGGCGGCGCCCGTCGCGAGCACTCCCACGAAGACGAGGGTCAGTGCCGCCGCGCGGCCGGCGCGGCGCTGCGGTACGAACATCGTCGGCCCGGGCATGAGCGGGAGTCTAGGACACCGAAGGGCGCCGTACGGGGAGTTGACCGTACGGCGCCCGTGGCGATCGTCCGGCGCGCGTTACACCTTGAGGTACTTGCGGAGCGCGACGAACGCCGCGAGCGCCGGCATGAGCAGACCGATGGCCAACACCAGCGGAAGCTTGGCCAGAACCGCGTCCCAGCCGATGAACTGGATCACGTCGATGTGGTGCGCGAGCCAGTTGTTCACCAGGAACTCCTGGCCGCAGACGAGCAGCACGCACGCGAAGCCGGCGCCCAGCAGCCCGGCGAAGGCGGCCTCCATGATGAACGGAATCTGGATGTAGAAGCTGGACGCACCGACCAGCCGCATGATCCCGGTCTCCCGGCGGCGGCTGAACGCGGAGACCCGGACCGTGTTGACGATCAGCATCAGCGCGACGACGAGCATCAGGCCCATCACGCCGAGCGCCGCGAAGTTCATGCCGTTGAGGAGATTGAAGAGGTTTTCCAGCAGGGTCTTCTGGTCCTGCACCTCCTGCACACCCGGCCGCTGCGAGAACGCACTGGAGATGACCGCGTATTTGGACGGGTCCTTGAGCTTGACGCGGAAGGATTCCTGCATCTGGTCCGGGGTCAGCGAACCGGCGATCGGGGAGGATTTCCCGAACTGCTCCTTGTAGTGCTTGTAGGCCTCGTCCGCCGTCTCGAACTGGACGTTCTGGACGACCGGCATCTTCTCCAGGTCGGCCTTGATCTGCTTCTTCTGGTCGTCGGTGACGGCGCCCTTGGCGCAGGCGGGCTGCGACTCGACGTCGTTCTTGTTGCAGAGGAAGATCGAGACGTTGACCTTGTCGTACCAGTAGCCCTTCATCGTGCTGACCTGCTCGCGCATGAGCAGGGAACCGCCGAACAGGGCGAGCGAGAGGGCGACGGAGACGATCACCGCGAAGGTCATCGTGAGATTGCGGCGGAGACCGACACCGATCTCCGACAGGACGAACTGGGCGCGCATGGCGTCTTCTCAGTCCCTTTCAGTGCCGTGCAGAGCCGATCAGTGCTGGTAGCCGTAGACGCCGCGCGACTGGTCGCGCACGAGACGGCCCTGCTCCAGCTCGATGACGCGCTTGCGCATCTGGTCGACGATCTGCTGGTCGTGGGTGGCCATGATCACCGTGGTGCCGGTCCGGTTGATCCGGTCCAGCAGCTTCATGATGCCGACGGAGGTCTGCGGGTCGAGGTTGCCGGTCGGCTCGTCGGCGATCAGCAGCAGCGGACGGTTGACGAACGCCCGGGCGATGGCGACGCGCTGCTGCTCACCGCCGGAGAGCTCGCCGGGCATCCGCTCCTCCTTGCCGCCCAGCCCGACCAGTTCCAGCACCTGCGGCACGGCCTTGCGGATCTCGCCGCGCGGCTTGCCGATCACCTCCAGGGCGAACGCGACGTTCTGGCTGACGGTCTTGTTGGGCAGGAGCCGGAAGTCCTGGAAGACGGTGCCCAACTGGCGGCGCATCTGCGGCACTTTCCAGTTGGAGAGCCGGGAGAGGTCCTTGCCGAGCACATGGACCTGGCCGTGGCTGGCCCGCTCCTCCCGCAGCAGAAGCCGCAGAAAAGTGGATTTTCCGGAACCCGAGGACCCGACCAGGAAGACGAACTCGCCTTTCTCGATCTCGAGCGAGACGTCGCGGAGCGCCGGACGGTTCTGCTTCGGGTAGGACTTGGAGACGTTGTCGAATCGGATCACGAGTGCACCACGCTGCGACCTGGGGAGAGAGCGGCACGGAACGCCGCGTTCGCGGCTCCGTCGGTGTGCGTGACCATACGCGAACCACCGGTGCACGCGCAGTCGGCATCCGGGTTCGGCGTGAGTTGTCACGTTTCTGACCGACTCGGCGGGCCCCGGAGCACCGCCGTAGGGGGCTTCACCGGAGCGGACGCGCCGGACGGCGGAAAAGCTGGCAGAGTGGTAAGGGGAACCGCGTGGCCGTCCCGCGCGTTGGACATACCGAAGGAAGGAAATCGCATGACATGCGACCGACTGGTGTGCGCCAACTGCGCGGCCCCCGTCAACGAGGGCCGTTGTCCGGTCTGCCGGGCCAGCCGTGAGCGGCTGCAGCAGCAGGAAGGCATCCTCGGCGCAATCACCCCGGCGGCATTGCTCGCCCTGCTGGTGGCATTGGTCGCGGTCGCCGTTCTCGCCCGCAGCTTCGCGGGGTGAGCGCGCGATTACGCGCAGACGTTTTTCCGGATTCTCCGGCGGTATCCCGTTGACGAACACAGAGTTGACGATCACAGACCTGCAGTGAGGCCCGGAGCGCGCGGCGCGCGCTCCGGGCC